>RHAS01000100.1 GCA_010028615.1 Actinomycetota bacterium | reverse complement strand
GAGTTTTTTGCAAATAAGCGCTGACTATACAGGTTTTTAGAACCTGTATAGTTTTTGGCTAAAACTATACATGTCATTTAGTCTTGGAATATGTCCATTTCTAAGGGAACATTAGTTCTTCCAACAGCAGCTGAGCTGGCTATTCCTTCGGTATTCAAAGCTTTGATAGCCGCATCTAATGCGCTAGCTCGATTGGATGAGCTTGCCGAGGTTTTAGATAACTCTGAAGTATTTGTAAACGCTATCCCGGTTATTGAGGCTCAAGCTAGTAGCGAGATAGAGAACGTTGTGACAACGCACGATTCTATTTTTAGAGCGACTAGTTCCCCAGTAAAGGCAGATCCGGAAACTTTAGCCGCACTTCGTTTGCGTGAGGCAATTACCGGAGGGATTAATCAAGCAAAAAGTCGAGGCATTAGCGCAAAGTTTGTTCAAAATATCTGCAGTGAAATCATGGGCAGGCAAATGCCTTTTAGAACCCTGCCTGGTACTGAAATACGCCAGGGTGGAAAACTTGTTTATCAACCACCAGAGCCTAAGCATGTTCCAGCTTTGATGGGGCAGTGGGAGAAATTTGCTAATCAGCAGGAGATATTGCATCCACTATTGACCATGGCTATCTCGCATTACCTTTTGGAAGCCATCCATCCGTTTGCCGATGGCAATGGCCGAACTGGAAGAGTAATAAATGTTTTGTATCTGGTAGCAACTGGAGAACTAAAACAGCCGGTGCTTCATTTATCTGGATATCTAAATCAGCACCGGGAGACCTATTATAAAAAGCTTCGTGCGGTAGATAGATCAGGTGACTGGGTTGGTTGGATTCTATTTATATTGGAGGCAGTAAGAGCATCCGCTTTAGATTCTGCAAAGAAGTTAAAGCAAATGACTGAGTTGCAACTAAAGTTCTCAGAAAATTACTATGCCAACGCTGATCTTGTGCAGCTAATCTTTGAAAAACCTTACGTCCAGATCGGCCAGGTAGTTGATAGATGTGGGGTTACCAGAGTTACCGCGGCCAAATGGCTTGAATCTCTCGTATCTCAGGGAGCTTTGAAATCAGTTGTTTTGGGTAGGGAGAAGTTCTTTATCAACCAGAAGTTGATTAGGGTATTGGCTAACTAGCCTGCGGGGAATAAAGTATTAGACGGTGACGTGTCCGAGCGGCCGAAGGTGCAACTCTCGAAAAGTTGTGTGGGTGAAAGCCCACCGTGGGTTCAAATCCCACCGTCACCGCGCATGTTGGGTAGATCAGTGCGGCAATTGAAGAAATTCATTGCCGCACTGTTTCTTTTTAAGGGGTTTCTAATCTTGTTTTGGGTAGGTCAATTAGGATTCCTGAGAATTTTTTGGTCCATTTAGGCGTTATATATTGTAGGCAAGCAATTCTTGTTGCGCTTCGAGGACAAAAGGAACTGTATTGGGACGCCAATTTAAGAGACCACGCCGATCAGCTAAGTGTGGGAAGACCGAGTTTCGAGACGAGATTGCTGCCAAGCTGGCTATCTCTAAAATCGCTGCAAATAGCCCAGAGCTCAAGATTCCCAGTCGCGCCTATCGTTGTGAGAATTGTCGCTACTGGCACCTGACGAGCAAGCAGCGTTAGTTCGCAAAAATGGTTTGATTCCTGCTAAACAGGTAAAAATCCGTATAAATAGGCTTATTTATTCGTATCTGCGAATAGATTAGATGCTGTGGTAAAGGTAGTGGTCTCCGACGGGATAGGTCTAATAGAGCTGTCCTGGCTTCAGCGTTATCTGCTGGGAAGACCATATATTGCCTTTGAAATGGGCCGGATTGTCGCTGTTTATGAGGAAAAGACCCCAAATAGGCGATCATTAGGTCAAAGAAAGACCCCAAACCTCTTATATCTATTCAAATCTGGCGAATATCTAAGGGGAGTCAAGCGACTTCTTTGTTTGGGGGGTCCAGGGGGATCAACAGTCAGGATATTGCTGTTAAATCCTGCTTTTGACGAGATTTACCTCCAAACCCGAAAGCCAGAGGAGCTTTTGAAGATTTTCGAGAAATATGGCAAAAATAGCTCAAAAGCCCTGGCTGAAACATTGTGAAATAACAGGTTTCAAATTGGTAAAGAAGTTTTATTTTTAGGCATTTAAGCCCTAATCTTGTCTATACGCGGGCAAAGTCCGTTAACAATCGACCGAGGAAGATTTGATCGTGTTTAAATCAAAGCGCATATCGCTACTTACAATTTTCGCATTGCTGCTACCTTCAGTCGGAATAGCTAGCATCGGCAGCACAGCTGCTTATGCATCGACTTCCACTGAGCTATCAGTATTCACGGTTAATGGAACAACAGTCGCCGACGGCGATACTGTCAACCTTGACCCTTACACAACTTCTGTTTCAGTTGTTGCTACTGCTGCAGATCCAACATCAACTGTTGAGATTGCCGGTGGAACAGATCTCGCAACAGGTCCTAACGATCTAGTTGTAACTGTTACTGACACCTCAGCTGCCAGCACGCAATACACAGTCAATCTGAATGTGTTAGCAAGCAACGATACTTCTGCAGTAATCACAATTGATGGAATAGAGCAACTAGATGGGGACACCTACACAGTTCCTTGGGGTACACCTTCTGTTGCAGTTGAAGTTGTAACTGGTGATTCAAACGCTACTTACTTTGTAAACGGCGATCTTGATCTAGCCACTGGAGAAAACGAACTTTCTGTTCTAGTTACTGCGGCTGACGGTCTAACGCAGCAGACTTACACTTTCAACGTTCTAGTGTTGCTAAACACCAATACTTCGGTTAACTTCATCAAAGTTGGCGATGTTGTGGTTGCCGATGGTGACTACCTAGATTTAGATCCTCTAACTACTGATGTTGGCGTTGACGTTGACACAGTTGACACCGACGCTACGGTCGAAATCGTTGGTGGAACTGAGATGGTTACTGGTGAAAATACTTTGACTATTTATGTAACAGCTGCAGATGGTGAAACAGTTCAGGAATACACGATCACCTTGAACGTTTTACCAAACACCGACACCTCTTTGGCTGCATTCAACGTTGCTGGTGTTGATGTTGGAGATGCTGACTATGTAACGGTGGAACCACTTACCACTGAAGTTGAAATTTATGTTGAGACCACAGACCCTGAGGCTTCATACGAAGTTGTTGGTGGAACCGATCTGCTTCCTGGTGAGAACACCATTGAAGTAACCGTTACTGCTGCTGACCAAGAAACAACAACCCTTTACACAGTGATTGTTGTTGTTGCCCCAAACACAGACACTTCTCTTGCTGAGTTCTTGGTTGATGGAGAAGCAGCTGAAGATGGCGCGGTTATCGAGCTTGAGCCAATGACAACTGAGGTCGACCTAATCATCGAGACCACCGACCCGGATGCAACATTCATTGTTGATGGTGACACTGGACTAGGTGTTGGCGAAAACATTTTGACAGTTATCGTTACTGCTGCCGACGAGGAGACAAGCCAGGAGTACATCGTTACCCTTAACGTTGCTGTCGGTGATGTAACAACTTCAATATTCTCAGTCGATGGTATTGACGTCGAAGACGGTGCCTATGTTGACCTAGAGGCTGGCACCACCGATCCAGACATCATGGTTGAACTAACTGACCCAAGGGCTACCTTCGAAGTTATTGGTGGCACCGAGCTTGTGCTTGGTGAGAACACCTTGACACTTGTAGTCACTTCGGTAGATGAGACTTTGACTGTCGAATACATCGTTACTCTGAACGTTCTCCCATACACCGACGCAACTGCCGCCAGCATTTCGATTAACGGTAAGCTAGTCGACTTGGAGAACATCGATCAGGTAATTGAAGTCGATGCCGGAGACATCTCCGTTGCGGTTGAAGCAAACAACGAGTTTGCCACAACAGCAATCACTAATGGAGTCTTCGAGAACTTCTCCGGAGTACAGACAATCACCGTTGAGATAACTGCGCAGGATGGCGAGACCCGCGAGATTTACAACATCACAGTTGTAGCTTCTAGCGAAGTCCTAGTCGTTCCTGGTTCAACTCTTGGCGATGGAGAACTTCGTGTTGGTACTTGGATCAAGCTACCTCGCGACCAGTTCGACAAGTCAGCTAAGTTGA
>RHAS01000099.1 GCA_010028615.1 Actinomycetota bacterium | reverse complement strand
AATCTGCGGTGACTTTCGCATCTTGCTTATCGATAAGTAGGCCGCGATCAGAGCCAGGTTCAGGTGTATAGGAACCGTAGCGCCTAGCGACGAGGGTGATATCAAGATCTAGATCTCGAATTATCTGCTCAGGTAAAAGGCTTACTAGGTATGAGTATCGGGATAGTTTGGCATCAAGGCCTGGGAAGGCGTATTCGGATACTGCCGCACCGCCTAGTTCGGCCAGCTTCTCCAAAAGCAGCACTTTAAGACCTGATTTTGCAAGGTATCCAGCCGCGACTAGACCATTGTGTCCACCACCGATGATCACCACGTCATAAGCCATTGGACAAGTTTAGAACAGATACCAATTCAGAAAAGAACTTAGCTGTTCACAACCGTCCAAACTAAGGTTTAAATATGAAAGCAGTGGCCAGCTTTTTGCTCGCACTTTTCGGTTTCACCGGTGTGCTAGTTTCTCCCGCGCATGGGGATGATTACTACTACTGGCCAGAGTATGGATCTTTTGCTTCTCACAACGATTGGGGATTCCGACAGGTTAAGGCTGCCCAAGCTCATCAACTTGCTGCAACTGGTCAAGGAATAAAGATTGCAATTTTGGATGACGGTTTGGCATCTTATGCTCCAGGTTTAGCTAGCAAAGTTGTTGCATATAAAGATTTTCTACCTGGTCAATACATGCGAGGTGAACACGGCACCATGGTTGCTTCCACGATTGCCTCTGACTACGACGCGTCTGTGGGAATTGGTGGTGTCGCGCCGAATGCGTCTTTAATGGTCGGCAGAGTTTGTTATCGGAATGGTTGTGAATGGGAAGCAATGCGCAAAGGTGTCACTTGGGCCGTTGAAGCAGGTGCTCAAGTAATCAGCATGAGTATCGCTGGTAGCTCGGAGCCATATATGCATGCCGTATTTGCAGCCGCAGTTGCCAAGGGGGTAGTCGTTGTAACGTCGATGGGTAATTCAGGTTGTGGTCCTTATGGAAACTGGGGTCTAAACCCATATTGCCTAGTTGGCAAGACACGAGAAAATACCCAAGGTGGTTATCCGATTGCCGGTTTGATAGCCGTTGGTGCTTCCAATCCGGATGGCGGAAGAGTTGCAACCTTGGGCTGGAGTTCCAGTTACGGACCAAATCACGACATCATGGCACCCGGTATTGAAACTTCGGCTTATGATTCTTTTGCTGCATCCAATGGCTTCGGCGGCACATCGTCTTCAGCGCCGATAGTTGCTGGAGTAGCGGCATTAATTTTGCAAATCAAACCTGATCTAACTCCAGCGCAGGTTCAGGCAATTATTCAATCAACAGCAACCAAACCAATCGAAGAAAAAGCCAAAGTTTGGGATGAGTGTAATAAAGACGCTGAAACCCAAGTTTGGTCTTGCAACAACATCATCGATTCTGAGTTCCCGCAGCAGTATTTCACTGGAGCTGGAATTGCTAATGCCGAGGAAGCAGTAAAGCTCACTAAACGTTGGGTTGCAAACCAACTGCTACCGGAGCCAATAGTTAGCCAAGAAAACAAGCAATTAACCATTCATTGGCCAACTGGTTTAGCCGATGTGATTATAAATTCGAAAGTTGTAGCCCAAAATGTCAGTTCAGGCTATGTCTATCAAGGATTTGAAAACCAAAGCGTGGCAATTCAAATAAGCCAAAAGGGAAAACTATCTAGACCAAACTTTGCCATGATGGTCGATGAGGTATCGATACCCAAGCCAGAGATCAGAGCTAAGTCAATTTATATGGGTGATCTAGATATCAATGTCGGGGATATCGAGCCCTACAGTTCAGTACTTTGGCGAAAAAGTAACCCCTGGCAGCCAGACTATGCGGAGTATTCGGCAGTATTCCAGTTCTCGGATGGTGAGCTGGTTGGTTGCCGTGGAATAAAGAATGAGTACTACCAGGAAACTAGGTTCACTTGCCCCTCAGCAACTCCACGTGGCGAGCTCAGCGGCAGTTTGCGCTTTATCGGGAAGGACTCCAAGCTAGGTCCTGCTTCCGATGAAATTTCACTAAGTGGAATTATTCGGACACCCACTATCCCAGTGACAGTTACCTATTCCGATCAGGGACAGCCCACATTCAGTTGGGATCCCGTTCCTGGAGCTGGAAGTTATCTATACCGCTACGAGGTTGACTACATCCAACATTGCTCGACAGAAACGTCGGTAAGCCCTTCTCTTGGGCTAACTCAGCCAAGCGTATTTCAGATCTGGGCCTTTTCTAACAGCGACTGCAGCGGCACGCGTCTAGCTGAGCTCGATTACATAAGCTACACAGTTATTCCTCCGAAACCCGCGAAGCCAACTGGAATCACAGTCAAAGATGTCAGCTACGAGCAGATTGAGTTCGATGTTCCTAATCGAGCCCCAGATTCAATCTGGAGAATTTATCGAAGCGATGGCGCGATGACAAGAATTTTCCCTGGCATGCGTTTTATTTTCCAGATTCAACCAAATGAAGATGTAAACGGCAAGGTATTTACTTTCAGATTTGCGCAAGGAACGCAAGGCGTCTACTCAGATTCCTGGAGTGAACTAAGCGATCCTGTTGTTGCAAGCTTTAGGAAACTTCCTAGTTTTAGGCTTGAGTGTCATCAAGGACCGGCGAGAAATGAAATTTACTGTGGTTTAGAAGCCATGAATGGGACTTCAGCAACACGCATAGAGTATCTCGATGCCGATAAGGGTGTTATTACCGCAGTCGAATACAAAAACGAATGGCCGAAAGAACGGTTCCGAATCAAAAAAGTTAGAGGCGCCTTCTATGTCAGAGTCGCCGCGACATTAGGAGAACCGCAAAACCGCAGTTGGCTTTATCGTCGCGGTGAAGATTCGTTAATTGAAATAAGTCAACGTAGAATCGTCGACCAAATTTACCAGCCGCAGTAGTTACTTAGCTAAAGCCCAAGCGTAGGCTGCAGAAAAGCCAAAGCCGACAGCCGCATAACTGATTGTGAACCAGTTCAATGGAACAGGGATTAGCAGGGTCAATACCCCTAAAGCAAAAGCGCTAACAAGCATTACTTTTCCTGAAAACAGGACAGTTTCATCTTTGCCTCTTGTTGCTACCGAGAACATATTTCCGGCTAGTGCCACCAAGGTAATCCCGATCATCCGCATTGACCATTCCAGCTCTGCGGTTGTAGTGAATCCCAACAGCGCATTGAAAAATTGCGGGGTCACTGTTAGCGCCAAAGCGCTAAGTCCAAACACCGTGGAACCGGCTTTCAATACCAATCTAAGTCGCGCAACTTTACTCATAGCTCTCTCCAAACATTCCGAACGCTTCAATTAAACAGCGTTGTTTGGTGTAAATGCTGGCTAAACACCGACCAGAGTCAATATTCTAAAAACTGAATATCGTGCAAGAAAAAATTTTCTTGCTTGCTAACATAAACGAATGAACAATATCGAGCACAGCACTCGTGTGCGGCTGTTAGAAACGGCTGTCGAGATGCTCGATGAGCTGGACGAAAAAGACGTCTCAGCTTCTGAAATCCTAAGACGTACCGGTATAGCCAGGGGATCTCTATATCATTTCTGGGATTCAATCGGCGATCTGGTAGCCGAAGCATACATAGTTCGATACTCCAGATATGTTGCCAAAAGTGGTGCTGTGATTAGCGAATTACTTGAAAAGAGCAACAGCAAAGATGAACTGCTTGCCGGATTGAAGGCGGTCACGGAATTAACCCAAGACCCTAAGCGTGCGCGCAATAGATATGAGCGAGCCCGAATACTGGGCATGGCCGAGAAGCACGACAAGTTCCGCGCAGATTTGGCTAAAGTGCAGGGTGAGCTAACCGATGAATTTACTAAGCAGTTCACGTTAGCCCAGGACCGTGGTTGGTTTAACAAGAACTTTGACCCAAGGGTCGCGGCGGTATTCATTCAGGCATACACCTTAGGAAAAATCGTTGATGATGTGGTTGACTCGCAAATGAATCCGACGGCTTGGAATGACCTCATCGAGCAGATCGCTCTAAAGGTCTTTGCAGCTCCAGACTAGACAGATCTAGAACTATCGGATTTGGGCTAGCCTTTGTCTATGCCAAGAAAAGCGCAAACCAAAAACGGCTTTCCGCCAAA
>RHAS01000098.1 GCA_010028615.1 Actinomycetota bacterium | reverse complement strand
AATTTCCGCAAAGACAATCGATGAAACGGCTACATCGTCTACTGAGGCCAGATCGAAATTTAGTAGCGCCTGTTTATCGCCAGCAAAAATGTCAATAAGTGTCGAATAATCGAGTAAGAACTTCATTTCTTAGACCCTAAAACCTTGACCAATTCAGGGTTTGGCCGCCAAGGAGTCCGGTCTCGATCGATCGCAAAAGTCCTACGAACTTCTTCACGTTCTTCATCGGTCAGAGCCCTAATAGCAGCAATAAAAGCCGCCTTGGCTGCTCCTTTATCACCTGGTCTGATGACCAAGGCACCGAGTTCATCGCTCCAGGTGATTAGAACCTCGTCTGAGTCGAATCGCCATTTTGCAGGAATCCTTACCGCCTGACTTCCACCATTCATGAAAATCTTGGATTCAACCGGCTCCGAAGTTGAACTGCCCTCATCGCTAACCCGCTTTATCACTTTTCTACTCATCTTTCCGCCCTATCTTTTGTATAGATAGAGTGTATAGATATTTAGTAGAAAATCAAGAGTTTATTTTTAGGCTCAAACTATGAAATCTTGAAGGGATGAACTTGTATTCCTCAAAATCAAATAACAATTCTGATTCAGGCAGAACTTCCCAAGTACTAAATTTTTCCAACCAGAGCTCCAGCACAATTTTTGCTTCCAGCTGGGCTAAGTGCATACCGATGCAGGAATGCCTGCCATAACCAAACCCTAGATGCGGGTTCGCACCTCTATCTAGTTTTATCTGTTCAGGATCTGTAATTACTGATGAATCCTGATTGGCTGAGATAAATGACAGCCAGACATACTTTGGGTCTTCTGGGTTAGCAGTTTCGGCAACATCTACCCTATGCATCATCGGTAGCGGCGATAAGAATCGGACCATCTCGGTTATAAAGTCGGGGATCAATTCCGGATTGCTGCGAAGTGTCTCTCTGTGCTCTTGGTTCTGAGCCAGATGCCAAAGACAACCGGAGATCAGTTTCACTACGGTATCTCTACCACCAGCTAAAACTAAATTGGCAATGCCGTATTTTTCTTTACGAGTTAGGGCTCTACCGGCTATTTCCGCTCTATTTAGAACTCCAAATAGGTCATCAGTTGGTTTCTCGTCTAACTCATCAAAGGTCTTCAGTAGATATCTGTCTAGGTGATCGCCGTGACGAATACCATCCTCATCAGTTATCCAGGTATCTGGACCCCAGGAATACCATTCAGCAACATCCTGTGGTCTACCAAAAACAACTCCTAGACACTGAACAATCATCTGCAGCGCTAATTCGTGAGCTATTTCAACTTCATCAGAAAAAGAGTCAATCAGGCTTTTTGCAATATCACTAAACTCTGGTTCAAATGCTTTGACTGCATCTTTACTAAACCAAGGGTTTAGTAGCTCTCTGAGCGCGGTGTGATCAGGTGGATCTACCTCAAGCGGTAACTGCTTGTAATCTCTAACATCCTGATCACCTTGAAGATTAGATGAGTAATTCTCGTAGTCCCTGGCAGCTTGCCGGACCTGCTGATTACCTTTGATGATCTTCATTGCTTTATTAAATCATCCAGCGCTGCCCTGAAGCGCTCTGGGTCTATCCGCCAGTAATTGTGTATTTTCCCGTTGATTAGAAGCACTGGAACTTCCTCTGCATACTTGGCATAGAGCTCCTCATCTACCAGGATGTCGTGCTCAACCATGTTCACCTGAACGTGCCTAGCAACACCAGTGTTCTCGGCCCTGAAGGCTCCGATTACTGCATTGACGGTCACCCTTGCCTCATCACAGAGGTGGCAACCAGATTTGCCGATCAGGGTCACGTCAATGGTTTTGCTCACTCCTCTAGGTTAATGAACTTAGACTTATCAAGTGGCCAAATCCCCTAAAAAGCCAGCAGCGGCTTTCTTTGACATCGACAACACGTTAGTTCGTGGTTCGACCAGTTATCAATTTGGCAAAGCAGCATACAAGCGTAAATTTTTTCCAAGGAAAGACTTCATTGCTTTCGCTTGGCATCAAGTGAGATTCATCGCCAAAGGTGAAACCGAGCACATGCTGGCTGCCATTAAAGATCGGGCTTTAGAACTAGTTAAAGGTCGTAGCTACGATCAGATGAAAGCTCTCATCGCAACCGTCTATGACGAAGAAATAAAATCTAAGGTTTGGCCAGAAACAGCAAAGTTGGCGCAGCAACATGTTGCCGCTGGTCGTGAAGTCTGGCTAATAACCGCAGCTCCGCAGGAGATGGGCGAAGAGATTGCTAGGCGTCTTGGCCTTACCGGTGCTCTCGGTACCAGGTTGGTGAAAGTTGATGGAATCCTGACCGGTGAGATTGACGGTAAACCACTGCACGGAAAAGAAAAAGCAAAAGCGCTTAAGAAACTAGCCAAGGAGCGCGGCTTTAGTTTGAAAAAATCCTTTGCCTATAGCGATAGCCACAATGACCTGCCACTACTTTCCATGGTGGGGCACCCAGTGGCAGTGAACCCAGATAAGTTGTTGAAGATTTATGCAAAGAGCGCTGGCTGGAAGATCTACGATTTCAAGCGCAAGGAGCTTAGACCGGTAAAAAGGTCAATCAAGCAAGAGATCAAAATCGGTAAGAAGGGTTAAAGCTTTAGCCCGCTAGTTGCCTAGCGGGCTAATCAAACTTATAGTCCTATGCGACTACTTCTTATTACGACGCTGGTGGCGAGTCTTCCGAAGCAACTTACGGTGCTTCTTCTTTGACATGCGCTTGCGACGCTTTTTAACAACTGATCCCACAATGCCTCTTTTAGTAGATATTTGACGGTTCGCTTTATTCTAGCCGAACTAGGGGTGTGCTTAATAACCTTAACTAATCCTGAACCTAACCTAATAAGGGCTAAAAAGGGCATAAACTCAACAGCGATGACTGAACATCAACCGTTTGATTTGGTGGCCAAGCTTGATGGCTGTGAGATTCGCTATTACCCAAAGTATGTTCTGGTTCAGGTTAAAACCCGCGGGGAATTCGCTTCGGCTGCGAATCGAGCTTTTGGCCCCCTGGTGAATTACATCTCTGGCAGAAACAAAGAGCGCACCAAATTTGCCATGACCGCACCGGTGATTCACTTACCGAATAGCCAAGCAACCGAACACCTGGTCAGCTTCGTGCTCCCTGCTGGAACAGAACTCAAAGACATCCCGATACCAATAGATGCCGAAGTCAAATGTGTTGAGGTAGCACCGCATTATGCAGCGGCAATCAAATTCCGTGGGCTAGCTAGCTATGAGCACTTTAATTCACTGGGTACCAAGCTGCGCGAAATCACCAAGGCCGCTGGCCTTCAAGCCGTTGGGGATCCCTATTACGCAAGATTTGATCCACCATGGAAACCAGGTTTTCTAAGACACAATGAAGCACTTATTGCACTAGCCGATTACCCCTCGAAAGGAAAATAATGAAAATCAACAACCTGTTACGTAAAGGTATTGCCGAAGCTATGGGTGTGATGATCTTCGTCACCTCAATCGTTTCGGCGAATTTCAACCCAACATTCAAAAATCTTGCTCTAGCTGGAACGCTAACTTTGATGATTCTGCTAACTGCAACAATCTCCGGCGGTCACCTAAACCCAGCGGTGAGTTTTTTCTTCTTTGCTAGAAGATCAATAGATCTAACAACCCTAATCACCTATTGGATTGCTCAGTTAGCCGGTGGCGCACTGGGTCTCTATCTGGGCTTTGCGCTTTCTGGGCAGAGCGTAACATCGGTTACCGGACCTACCGTTTCCGAAAGCGGTGCCTTCATCGGTGAGATATTAGCTACCACGGTATTGATTCTGATAATTATCCGACTAACTAGCACTAAGCGTGAAGCAATCATCCCGTTTGCTGTTGGGCTTTGGGTATTAGCAGCCAGCACCTTCACGCTAACCGGTGCTCAGGCAAACCCAGCGGTGACCTTTGCCCTGATGCTAAGAGATGGCTTCGGTCAGAATTACCTGATGCTAGTACTAGCCCAGTTCATCGGAGCGCTTCTAGCGCTGGTTTATATCGTCGTGCTAGATAGCGATAAGAAGAAAAAAATTAAGAAGTAATTAACCTTCAAAAAGGTGCCTTCAAGTAATTGGAGGCACCTTTTGCTTTAGCCTTAAC
>RHAS01000097.1 GCA_010028615.1 Actinomycetota bacterium | reverse complement strand
CGCCTGCTCGGAGCCAATTTAGCCTGGCCGCCATAGCATATCGCTTAAACTCTGCAGAGCTGATAACAGCGTCTATGGTTTTATCGTTTGGTTTAGTCACGTCGCTAGTAAACACTAGAAACTTACTCATTTGCTAGCAAGGCTTACCTAAGTGTCGTGGAATACTATTGGAGTTATCTAATTATGGAGATATTTTGAACACGGCAACCATCGAACTCAACGTGAACGGCGAGCAAAAAAGTGTTGCTGTCGGGTCAACCGGGTTTAACCTCTTCAGCGAGAAGAGCATTATCGCCCTGCGAGTTAATGGTGTACTCAGAGACCTTGCGCATGAATTGAGTGCAGGGGATCTCGTTGAATCGGTTGAGATTTCTAGCCCTGATGGCTTGGACATTCTTAGGCACTCAACAGCACACGTTCTGGCTCAAGCCGTTCAAAATCTAAATCCAGAGGCGAAGCTTGGCATTGGACCACCCATAAAAGATGGCTTCTACTATGACTTTGATGTTACCGAGCCGTTTAACCCAGAGGATCTAAGAGCTCTAGAAAAGGAAATGGCTCGCATCATTCAGTCAGGACAGCGATTTCTGAGACGTGTAACAAACGATGATGCCGCTGCCAGAGAACTTTCCGCAGAGCCATACAAGTTAGAGCTAATTGGGCTCAAGTCAGGCTCTGCTGATCTAGGTGAGGCATCGGCTGAGGTAGCGGCTGGAGAACTAACCATATACGACAACTACGATCCAAAGAGTGATGCTGTTGTTTGGAAAGACCTTTGTCGCGGACCGCATTTACCCAACACCAGAATGATTGGCTCTGGGTTCGCGCTTACCAGGGTTGCTGCTGCCTATTGGCGTGGCAATGAGAACAATAAACAACTTCAAAGAATATACGGAACTGCATGGCCGAGTAAAGAAGAGTTGCGTAAGCATCAGGAGCAGCTTGAGGAGGCGGCCAGAAGAGATCACAGAAAACTAGGTGCAGAACTTGATCTATTCTCATTCCCAGAAGAGATTGGTTCAGGTTTAGCCGTATTTCATCCCAAAGGTGGAATTGTCCGTAAAGTGATGGAGGACTATTCAAGGCACGCTCATGAAACAAGCGGATACGAATTTGTTTATAGCCCGCACGTAACAAAAGCAAATCTCTTTGAAACGTCCGGCCACCTCGAGTGGTATGCAGAGGGGATGTTCCCTCCACTGCAACTTGATGAAGAGCGTGACGATAAAGGCAACATCCGTAGGCAAGCTCAGGATTACTACCTAAAGCCTATGAACTGTCCGTTCCACTGTTTGATTTATAGATCTCAAGCCAGATCGTATCGAGACTTGCCACTAAGGCTTTTTGAATTCGGAACTGTTTACCGCTACGAGAAATCTGGTGTCTTACATGGCATTACTAGGGCGAGAGGCTTTACTCAGGACGATGCGCACCTGTATGTAGCTCGTGAGTCCATAAGAACAGAACTAACATCTGTTTTGAATTTCGTTCTAAATCTCCTGCGCGACTATGGTTTGACCGATTTCTACCTCGAGCTTTCAACAAAAGAAGAGGGTAATCCAAAATTCGTTGGCAACGATGACATCTGGAAAGAGGCAACTGAAACGCTTCAGGAGGTAGCTGAGGCTTCAGGACTTGAACTCATACCTGATCCAGGTGGAGCTGCCTTCTATGGGCCAAAGATTTCTGTTCAGGCCAAAGATGCAATTGGTCGGTCCTGGCAGATGTCTACGATTCAGTTGGATTTCAATCTCCCTGAAAGATTTGACCTCGAATACACAGCCAGCGATGGAACAAAGAAGCGACCGGTAATGATCCATAGAGCGCTTTTTGGATCGATTGAACGATTCTTTGGCGTGCTAACTGAACACTATGCAGGGGCATTCCCGCCATGGCTAGCGCCTGTTCAAGTTGTTGCTGTTCCAATTGCTGATGAACATCTGAGTTACCTAGAAGAATTTGCCAGCGAACTTCGTAAAGACGGGGTAAGGGTTCAGGTTGATGAATCCGATGAAAGAATGCAGAAGAAGATACGTAACCACACGTTGGCCAAGGTCCCATACATTCTGATTGCTGGAGCCGAGGACATAGCAGCGGGAGCTGTATCGTTCAGATTCAGAGATGGAAGTCAAATCAACGGGGTTTCATTAGCTGAGGCAAGAAAGAGAATCCTGGCTGACATCACTTCTCGGGCTCAGGTCTAGCGGTTTCCAAAGAATCTTCCGGAGAAGCACACCTGCTTTTGCTGGCTTAGAATAGAGACATGACTACAGATAACCAAAGAAGCTCCTCAACTCCGCTAGTAAAGCGCGGCCTAGCCGAGATGCTCAAGGGTGGAGTAATCATGGATGTCGTAACCGCAGATCAAGCGAAGATTGCAGAAGATGCTGGAGCGGTTGCAGTTATGGCGCTTGAGAGAGTTCCTGCTGACATTAGGGCACAAGGTGGAGTTGCCAGAATGAGCGATCCGGACCTAATCGATGCAATCATCGATTCGGTTTCTATACCAGTCATGGCCAAGGCTCGTATTGGTCATTTCGTTGAAGCGCAAATTCTTCAGTCGTTAAAGGTTGATTACATCGATGAGTCTGAGGTTCTCTCACCAGCGGATTACGTAAATCACATTGATAAATGGGGCTTTGAAGTTCCATTTGTTTGTGGTGCTACAAATCTAGGTGAGGCTCTCCGTAGGATCACCGAAGGTGCGGCGATGATTCGATCGAAGGGTGAAGCTGGAACTGGTGACGTTAGTGAAGCGACCAAGCACATACGAACAATCCTTGGTCAGATTAGAGCACTCGCTGCCAAGGCTGATGACGAACTTTTTGTAGCTGCGAAGGAACTACAAGCACCTTATGAATTAGTCAAAGAGGTTGCCAAAACTGGAAAGCTCCCTGTGGTTCTATTTACCGCCGGAGGCGTTGCAACTCCAGCTGATGCTGCGATGATGATGCAACTTGGAGCAGATGGAGTTTTTGTTGGTTCAGGTATTTTCAAATCTGGTAATCCTGAAGCCAGAGCAGCAGCGATTGTTAAGGCAACAACCAACTTCGATAACCCAGATGTCCTAGCTGAAGTTAGTCGCGGATTGGGTGAAGCAATGGTCGGCATCAACGTAGCTGACCTACCTGCACCGCATCGGTTGGCAGAGCGCGGCTGGTAGTCTTTGGGCCCTATCGGCGTTCTAGCCCTCCAAGGGGACTTTAGAGAGCATCTTGCTATCTTGGATGGCCTTGGTATTCCAAATCGAAAAGTCAAGCTACCTGAAGAATTAATCGGTATCTCAGGCTTAATCATTCCAGGCGGCGAGAGCACCACCATTGAGAAGCTAAGTCACATAAATGGCTTATACGCTCCGATCCGAGAACTAATTCATGCAGGCATGCCGGTATTTGGAACTTGTGCGGGCCTCATTCTTCTAGCAAACAAAATCACCGACGGAATCTTAGGTCAAGTCGGATTTGGTGGTCTAGATGTAGAAGTTAAACGTAATGCCTTTGGTTCACAACTAGATTCCTTTGAAGCAAAGATTCCCTTTTTTGATTATGAAGTTGCAGCAGCTTTCATTAGAGCCCCTATCGTTTTGGAGGCGAGGGATTCTGTTGAGGTAGTCTCTAGGCTCGTAACCGGTGAAATAGTAGGCGTGCAATCAGGAAACATCCTCGGCATTAGCTTCCATCCAGAACTGGTGGGGGAGAGCCGGGTGCACAGCTACTTCATTGAGATGTGTAAAAAGGCAGATTTCTACGCCAAATTGTAGAATGTACTGGATAAACGAAGTCTAGGAAGCGTACATGTCAGGCCATTCCAAGTGGGCAACAACAAAACACAAAAAAGCCGTAATCGATAGCAGGCGAGCGAAGCTGTTTGCGAAGTTGATCAAGAACATTGAAGTAGCTGCTCGAATTGGCGGTCCGGACTTAGATGGCAACCCAACGCTTTACGATGCTGTGCAGAAGGGACGAAAGTCCTCACTCCCGAATGACAACATCGACCGAGCCATAAAAAGAGGTGCTGGCCTTGACGGTGGTGGCGTCGACTATCAGACCATCATGTATGAAGGCTATGGCCCTAACGGTGTTGCTTTACTAATTGAATGTTTGACAGACAACAAGAACCGCGCTGCTGCGGATGTTCGTTTGGCAGTAACAAGAAACGGCGGATCTATGGCAGATCCAGGCTCAGTGTCTTATCAGTTCAG
>RHAS01000096.1 GCA_010028615.1 Actinomycetota bacterium | reverse complement strand
GTTCACGGTAGCTTCAAATCCCCACATCGATAATTGCGCTGCAACTGCAGAGAGTTTGATTGAGACGTAATCAACATCAGCACGTCTTAGTAAGTTAAAGGTCTCGTTGTATCGGTAATTGGCTTCCTGTTCACCAAGTACTGCTTCACCCAACAGATTGAGATTTAGCCGAATGCCATCAGCCTTGGTTTTAGCGATGTGTTTGGTTAGGCTGCCCGCCCTAGCATCGACGATCAAATGACCAACTAGTTGCCTTAACCTCGCCTTAGCCACTGGGATGACAACAAAGCTGAATGGTTTGGCTAGTAGGCCACCAACTCGGATGGTTAGTCGGTCTAATTTGCTGAGGCTTTTTGGTAATTCGTTGGAAAGTAGAGAGAGCTCAAAGGCTGCAACTTTTCGATCTTTTGGTCGGATAACTCGATCTACAAACTTTAGGGTCCAGTCCAGGTCTTTTGGATCTTTGAGTATTGATGCCAAGCGTTTTTCAGCTGGCGACCTAGAGCCTTCCGATTGGGCATCAATTAGCCACTTCTCGACCAATTCAACAGCCTGGCCGGCTATTAGCTCACGTTCGCTTCTTTGCACCAGAGTCGCTTTCGTAATTCTTAGCGCTAACACCCTTGTTTATAGCGCCATAGTAATCATTCCAGAACAACCCGTTTGCTAGGCGACATACAGGTCACATACAGAAAACTTCCAGATTAGATTGACAGGCTTTAGTCATGACTAGTTTTAGCCGATCAGGCAGCAAATCTAATCCGGCTCAATCGCGCAAAAAACGACTTTTGCGGTCTCAGGATCTGGTCGAAAGCATTGGCTGGCTGGCCCTTCTTTTCGTAATTGTCAGCTTCCTAGTCAACGGTGGTTTAGCTGGAATAAAGGATCTCCAAACCGCACTAGGCGCTATTGAGCGAATATCGGCTCTGGTTGCCACCATGTTGCTGCTGATTCAAATACTTCTTATTTCTCGTGTGCCATGGTTGGACAGGTTGTATGGGCATGATCGAGCAACCGCTACACACAAGAAAATCGGTAAACCTGTTCTTTACTTAGTGATTCTCCACGTCGTTGCAGTTATCTGGTCATATTCGCTAAATGACGGTGTGGGAGTAATTGATGAA
Source organism: Actinomycetota bacterium (assembly GCA_010028615.1). Lineage (GTDB taxonomy): Bacteria > Actinomycetota > Actinomycetes > Actinomycetales > Microbacteriaceae > Rhodoluna. The sequence goes on along the minus strand of RHAS01000096.1, from coordinate 3,087 downwards.
TTCATGTCTCTTATAAAAATCATTCCGGAAATTCTCTTAGCAACTATATCCCTGGGTTTGATGATCACGGTAGTTTTAGCTTCGATAAATATTTCACGAAAGAAATTGAGTTACGAAGCTTGGTATCTAGTACACCTGCTTGGTTACGGGGCAGTAATGTTTGCTATTCCTCATCAACTAATTGTCGGTGTTGATATAACAATCAGTCCAATTACCCAAGGTTTTTGGGTTGCCGCATATCTGTTTGTCGGTTTAAATATTCTTTGGTTCCGTCTAGCCAGTCCGATTTTTCTGTCAGGAACCCGCAAACTACAAGTTGGCAAGGTTGTTCGCGAATCAACTGATTCTGTTTCGATAACCATCAATGGTAAGAAACTTAACGCATTCGCAGCTGAAGCTGGTCAATTCTTTATTGTTAGGTTTCTTACTAAGTCTCACTGGTGGCGAGCGCATCCGTTTAGCCTCTCCGCAAAACCAACCGAAACCGCCTTTAGATTCACCATCGGTAAACGCGGGGACGATACAGCGATATTCCAAAACATAACACCTGGTACCAAGGTAATTCTCGAAGGCCCTTATGGGGTTTTTGTCGACTCAAGAAGAACCGAGGATGAAGTTGTCTTGGTGGCTGCAGGTATTGGTGCACCACCAATTAGAGCTCTTGCAGAATCTCTCGAAGAAACAAAATCAGTAAACATCATCTACCGAGTTAGAGATGCGGATGATGCACCACTACTTTCTGAACTCAAAGAATTAAGCCAACGAAAAAACTACAAACTTCATGTGCTTGATGGAAGCCGAAGAGCCGAAGATTCTTGGCTACCTAAATCTGTCAGCTCAGAAGTTTCTGATGAACAGGCTTTGCAGCGGATTTGTCCGAGCATATCCGCAGCGGATGTCTTTATCTGTGGTCCCCGAGAGTTCACTAAATTGTTCTCTAAATCCTCAGAGAAGCTAGGTGTTCCAACAGAACGCATTCATGCAGAGGAGTTTGCCTGGTGAGAAAATCAAGCCAAGTCATAATGGGTGCCCTAACTTTAGGATCGGTAATCACCGGAATTCAGCTCGGAGCAACAGCAAAATCAGGTGAATTCCTGCCCTCGCCGGTGCCAACTGGTGAACCGACTGCCAGCCCTAATCCGAGCGACAGCGCCTCGCCCACACCACAACCAACGGGTAATGCCACTAACAACCCAGCACCAAAACCACAAAGCACAATTACAAAAACATCTGAGCCTATTTACTACCGCTACGGGGTAGTCCAGGTCAGCGTGGTGAAGCGGGGTTCGACTATCACTGACGTCCAACTTGATCAGGCAACAGCAACAAATGGCAGGTCTTCAGCATTCTCGTATCTCGTTCAACTTGCCATCAACGCGCAGGGCTCAAATTTTGATTCTTCGATGATGAGTGGGGCGACATTCACCACCGATGCATTCACGCAGGCTTTAGACAGCGCACTCAGTAAGTTCTGATGATGGAATTCAGACACAATGAAGTGTGTATGGGAACGGTGTTCCAATACTTCGGGCGGAGTGAGATTGCTGTCGATGATGCCATAGCGGCCTCCACAAAAATCCTTCATGAGGCTGATGAGATTTTCTCTCTTTACAAGCCCGACTCTCCGCTTTCGCTTTTAGCAAGTGGCAAAACTTCTATTGGAGATCTTCCAGAAATTGTGTCTTTTGTCTGGGATGAGTGTGAAAAGTGGAATCAACTAACTGATGGTTGGTTCAATGCAATGACGTTGCAAAATACTTTTGACCCGTCCGGTTATGTCAAGGCGTGGGCCACAAACCAAGCCGCTTTGAAATTACAAGAATTTGGCATTAGAGATTTTGCTATAAATGCTGGAGGAGATATTTATCTCAGCGATGAGATTGCTTCAGGGCTCCCTCAACGAATAGCTGTTGCAAATGCGGTATCGATAGCAGATTCTTCAAAGCCGCTATTAGTGCTGGATCTAAATAACACAAAGTTTCGCGCGGTAGCAACATCTGGTATCGCCGAACGCGGCAATCACATTTGGAATCCCAAAAGTAATTTAACTGCCGATGAATTTAGGCAAGTGACAGTTGTTGCCGAAGACCTAATTACAGCAGACGTTTTAGCAACGGCTCTCTTTGCTGCTGGCAGCCAAGTTGAAACCTTGCTCGCGAAATTCAAAAATCAAATTGAAGTCCTGATAATTGATCGGGGTGGCAAAACAACTGCCACTAGTGGTTTTGCAAAACTAGTCAGTCCAGTTTGATGGAGCAGGCTCTTTGCCTTTAGGAAGAGCGACTTCCTTGTCCCAGTGTCTTACCCATTCAGGTAACTTAGGCTCTTCACCTGGCCAACCGCCGAGCATCTGATTTATGTCATCTGGGCTAGGAGTTCCTTTCGGGGATTTTAGGAATCTTAGTTTGACAACAGCTTCGGCATAGATTTCCCTGTTGACCACAAATCGTTGTCCAATAAAAAATGCCTTGTCATCCCAACCAACAATCTTGGTCTCAACCTGAAACTTCAGCCAAGGAGTTAGCGACTTACGAAAGGTTATGGTCTCCTGCACTACAACCGGATGCACTTTCAATTTCTTCAGTCGCTGCCAGGTATCAGATCTCTTCATTAGATCGAAGCGAGCTAGATCCAGCAGGGTTAGATAGATTCCGTTGTTCATGTGACGGAAAATATCGATGTCGGTGGGCCAAACCAGGAATGATCTAACCCCGACATCGCTAACGCTCAGCTTGGATCGAAATCGCCAACTGAGGTGAGCCCAAATGAGCCTCAACCAAAGTTTCATCTGCTACCAGATAGAAACGCGCTTGCTTGGCTCCAGCCACATGGCATCTTCTTCAGTAACTTCGAAGGCCTCGTAGAACGAGTCAAAGTTTCGAGCTACCTGGTTGCAACGGAACTCACTCGGTGAGTGAGGGTCGGTAGCTAGTCGCTGAATAGCGATAGCGTCACGAGACTTTCCGCGCCAGATAAGACCCCAAGATAGGAAGAAGCGCTGTGCTCCGGTTAGTCCGTCAATTACTGGTGGTTCTTTACCTTCAAGGCTCATTAGATATGCCTTGTAGGCAATTGTGATTCCACCTA
>RHAS01000095.1 GCA_010028615.1 Actinomycetota bacterium | reverse complement strand
GCGCGCAAGCTGCTGATTGCCGGGCGCGGCGGGCTGAATCTGACGCATTCGGAACCGCTGCCGCTTTTTCTCACACTGCCAAATACGATTCGGCCGTTGCCGGCTGGTTTGTTGATGAGATTTCTGATCGCAAGTTAGGGCAGAAAGCGCAGCAGTCAGAGCTCAAAAACCCAGGCTTTCCGCAGGAGATTGAGATTGAGGCAAGCCTGATCTCGGTGCTGCGTTACGGTGAGAATGCTCATCAAGCCGCAGCTCTTTACCGCAATATCGCTCCTGCTGCGGTGTCTGGAATTACCCAAGCCAAACAGCACTCCGGTAAAGAAATGTCATTCAACAACTATGTTGATGCTGATGCCGCGGTGAGAACGGCTTTTGACTTTATTGAACCGGCGGTAGCGATTATCAAGCACGCTAATCCATGTGGAATCGCGATAGCACCTAAGGATGCCGAAGATCCAATTGCGGCCGCCTATTCTGCTGCCTACCTATCAGATGACCTAAGTGCTTTTGGTGGAGTGGTTGCTGCCAACCGCACCGTTACTGTCGGTATGGCTAGGGCGATGCTCACGGTATATACCGAGGTTTTGATAGCCCCAGGCTATGAACTCGAGGCTCTGCGATTGTTGATTGATCGCAAGAAGAATCTACGAATTCTTGAATTGCCTAGAAACTTTGGCCGCGAAAGTCATGAGATCAAACAGATCTCTGGCGGCTTCTTAGTCCAAGAGGCAGATAACTACGATCGGATGAGCCAGGCTAACTGGAAACTCGTCACTGGCAAGATGCCTGATGAGCAAACCATGGCTGATCTTGATTTTGCTTGGCGTGCAGTTCGTTCAGTTAAATCAAATGCAATTCTGCTCGCTAAAAATGGTGCAACTGTTGGCATCGGTATGGGCCAGGTCAACCGAGTTGATGCCTGTCGGCTTGCGGTGACTAGAGGAATTATCGCTGCAGCCGGTTCGGTAGCGGCAAGTGATGCCTTCTTCCCATTCAAAGATGGAGTCGAGGTACTGCTAAATGCAGGGATCAAAGCACTGGTGCAACCGGGTGGCTCGCAAAATGATGCTGAGGTTATTGCCGTTGCTAAAGAGGCGAAGCTACCGATGTTCTTTACCGGTGAGCGACACTTCTATCACTAAAGATTTGCGATATCAGCTTGCTTAGCGCGAACTGCTTCAGCAGCAATCTTTAGTGCCTCTAATTCGTCGGCTTCAAGTTTTGTTTCAACAACAGCCTTGATACCGCCGGCACCTAGTCGCGCTTCAACACCGAGGTAAACGCCTTCAATACCGAATTGACCATCAACCCAAGCACATACTGGGAAAATCTCTCCGCTGTCTTCGTGGACAGCTTTAGCCATCCTGGCAACTGCAGCACTAGGTGCATAATAGGCTGAACCGGTTTTTAGCAGAGCGACAATTTCAGCTCCACCGTTTCTGGTTCGCTCGACTAGTTCGTTTACCTTCTCAGCTCCGAGAACTTCATTGATCGGTTTTCCGTTGATTGTCGAAACCGATGGAACCGGCACCATGGTTTCACCGTGTGAACCAAGAGTCAATGTCTTCACTGCAGAAACTTCAACGCCTGCTTCTTCGGCGACAAAATGGGTGAACCTTGCGGTGTCCAAAACTCCGGCCTGACCGATTACGCGCTCTTTTGGAAAGCCCGATGCTTTCTGAGCAAGAGCGGTCATCTCATCCAGTGGGTTAGAAACTACAAGAATTACCGAATTCGGTGCGTACTTAGCAATGTTCTTGGCAACCCCGCCGACAATGCCGGCATTAACTTCAAGTAGGTCCATGCGGCTCATGCCAGGCTTACGCGGCAAACCAGCTGTGATGATGACGATGTCGCTATCGGCGATTGCCTCATATCCAGAACCGTCAGCAGCGGTGGTAGCGCCGATGACCTTAGTCTCATAGCCTTCGATTGATCTGGACTGGTTGATGTCCAAGGCAACGCCCTCAGGCTTACCCTCGATGATGTCGGTAATCACGACGGTGTCAAAGATGTTGTATTCTGCTAGACGTTGGACAGTGGTGGTTCCATAGAAACCAGCACCAATCACCGAAATTTTGCCATGGCGGGCCATAGATAGCTCCTCGTGGGATAGTTTTTGCTTAGATTTGAAAGCTTTAAGGCAAGTTTAGCCTACCTGTATCAGGTAGACTGAAAGGCTTTGCGAGAGTTAACTTACCCCTTAAGAACAGGTTTATATTTCGATGCAGAAAAAAGGCACGGTTCGCACCCTACTGCGAATCTTCCCTTACGCTAAGCGTGCGCTACCGAGAATCGTCCTCGGTACCTTTGCCGCTTTGCTGGGACACATGTTTGCTCTTGCCATCCCGCAGTTTCTGCGTAACCTAGTTGACTCGCTCAAAGGTGCAACCTTCGACTTACTACTGGTTGCCGTGCTATCGGTTTTAGCGATGGGCCTATTGGAAGCAACCATGGTGCTGCTTCGTCGCTGGCTGGTGCTCACCCCGGGCACTCACGTTGAAGCTGGTCTGCGCAGAACGCTCTATGCGAAGCTGCAAGATCTACCGGTTGCTTTCCACGATAAGTGGCCAAGCGGGCAATTGTTATCTCGTGCCTCTGGCGATCTAAGCATGATTAGACGCTGGTTATCTTTCGGGTTGGTCCTTCTAGTTGCCAACATTTTGACAATAATTATTGGCTTTTTAGTTTTGTTCTCCTATAACTGGATTTTGGCTACTGTCTTTTTGGTAATCATGTCTCCACTGTGGGTGCTTGGTTTCAAGTTTGAGAAGGAATATCACATCACCGCCAGAATGAGTCAGGATCAGGCTGGAGATCTTGCCACCGCGGTAGAGGAGAGTGTGCACGGTATTCGAGTGCTGAAATCTTTTGGTCGCGGAGGTTTTATCACAGATAAGTTTGCTAACGATGCACTAAGGCTTCGCGGCACAGAGCTTAAAAAAGCCAAGATGGTCTCAAAGCTTTGGTTCTACTTCTCGACTATTCCTGATATTGCACTGGGCACCTGTTTGATTATCGGTATTTCATTGATTGCTGACGGCAACATGACTCTTGGTGCGTTATCGGCATTTATTTTGACCACCAGGGTACTGCACTGGCCGATTGACTCAATCGGCTTCCTGCTATCGATGACCATTGATGCCAGAACTGCAGTTGAGCGTTTCTTTGAAGTTATCGACACCAAGGTAGATATTGCTGATCCTGAGTCACCGAAGCAGCTTGAAAAGCCTACGGGTCGTTTGGTCTTTGAGAATGTTCACTTTAGATACGCTGATGCCCCTGAGGATCAGGCCGATTTGCTAAATGGCATCAACCTAGAAATAGAACCTGGTGAGTCAATTGCGCTAATTGGTATTACCGGCTGCGGTAAGACTTCTTTGACCGCATTGGCTACGAGATTGTATGAGGTCACTGAAGGTTCAGTGAAATTGGACGGTATCGACATTCGTGATTTCACCAGAGAAGAATTGCGCAGTCACATCGCCATGGCCTTTGAAGATTCGACACTATTTAGTGATTCTGTGCGCAATAACGTCTTGCTCGGAAGACCTGAAAGCACCGATGAGGATCTAAAGCAGGCACTTGAAATTGCTCAGGCTCAGTTCGTCTATGACCTACCGGATGGTTTGGATACCAAGATCGGTGAGGAAGGTCTTTCACTTTCTGGTGGACAGCGTCAGCGCTTGGCTCTAGCCAGAGCGGTGGCGGCTAAGCCAGCGGTGTTGGTGCTTGATGATCCGCTATCTGCTCTGGATGTCGATACCGAAGCCATGGTCGAGGATGCCCTTCGCACAGTGCTAAAGGCAACCACTGCACTTATTGTTGCTCACCGTCCATCGACGGTGCAGCTAGCTGATCGGGTAGCCCTTATGCAGGATGGCAAGATTACCGCGGTTGGTAAACACAGCGAACTGCTTGCCAGCAATGATCACTATAGATATGTAATTAGTAGCCTCGATGCTGCTGGAGAACTTATCGAGGTGAATGACTAATGAGCATGCACGGCGTTCAAAACGAAGAGAAGATTCACCTCAACAAAGAAGAACAAAAGAGAATTCGCCAGCGCAGCTTAAAGCTGCTCGGTGAAATTGTGAAGCCGGTTCGGGCAAGGCTGTTTGTCAGCTTGGCCTTGGTTATTACTAGCCAAGCGCTTCGAGTTGCTGGACCTTGGATTATCGCCTTGATTTTAGATCAAGCTCTACCAGATGCTATCAACGGTAATTTCAA
>RHAS01000094.1 GCA_010028615.1 Actinomycetota bacterium | reverse complement strand
TAACCGCAATTTCTGGCGCTTTTACTGGGACTGGTTTGGTTCACCAATCGGTGGAGGGTTCTTACTAAAAAGCTCTACCAGCGACACCTACTTCATTTCAAATGATGTGAAGTATCCTCTTGCCGATCCAACTCTGGTAGATGCCCTTGCTCCACTTGGACCACTCGGTGAAATCTCGCAGGATTACCTGAACTCATTTGCCACTGGCATTCCAATGAACCGATTGGTTAAGACACCCGCTTACAACGGCGTGAGCGCTTACTTCTTTGTTAGTAAGGGTAAGAAATATCTAGTTTCAACCTGTGAGCAGGCAACCAATATGGGTCTTGATTGCGCAACAGCGGTCGAGCTAACCAGAGTGCAATTAGATGCCCTGCCAACTGGAACATTCCGACCTGATATCACCACAGTGGTCAAAACTGTTGCGGTTGCGCCAGCCACCCCCAGTTACTTTATGATCTCTGGCTCTAAGAAGTATCCGCTTGATTGCAGCAAAGCAGCCAACCTAGGAGTTAGCTGCACCAATGCACCAGCCTGGACTACCGAGCAGTTGAATCCATTGACTACTATCCGATTATCAACCGCAGCTCTGGGCTTATCTTCGATGCTGGTGGCTCAAGATGGTAGCCGAGTTCTAATTCAGAACGGATTCAAGCGACAGATTCTTGATGATGCTTCGCTAACCGACGCGAAGGTTCCCACCATGGCAAGCTCACCGCTTAGCCTTGAAGATTACAACTATCTGCCTTGGGGTCCACCGATCGCACTGAATGGCAGTCTCTTCATAAATAAAGACACTGGCCGAGAGGGTGTAATCCTTGACGCTAAGTTCTACGACATAAATCCTGAAACTCGTGCCGATATCGATTTCACACAGTGGTTTAGAAAAACCGAGGGAACGCTTAGCACCTCGGGTCTTAGCGCAATTCCAAACAGTACGGTGATTACTTCTCTGATTCGAGATGAAGCAAACCAGGTTTGGTTACTAACCAAATCTGGACGAGTGAAAGTTGATGATCAGAGTGATTGGACAAAACAGGCAGTAGCCTTACCGAATCCGTTGGTTGATAAATTCCCGAATCAGAACAAATCGCTAACCGGCTTCGACTTTGTCAGGGCTGAAGGCCAGAAGACAATTTTCAGACTCAAAGACGGAACCCTGCGTGCAACATTCAACAGTTCAGACCGTCAATTACTAGGCCAGGGAATGACAAGCACAGATGTGCTAATCATTAGCCCAAGTGCTTTGAAGTTAATGCCGCAGGGTGTAATGGTGTTACCCGCGGGACTAACAGTTAGAAACCGGCTTACTAAGGTAACGGGAGTGATTGACGGCAATAGCCGTCTAGTTACCTTTGGGGAAAAATCGGCAAAACTAGCTCTGCCAGAAGCTAGACCTATGAGTAATTTGCAGTTGTCTGGCTATCCCGATCAGGAAGAACTGAATTCATTTAAGGTTTCTTGCGCTGGGCAAATCTACATCGCAGCTAACTCGTTGCTGTACGAAACAACATTGGCTACCGCAAAAGAATTTCCAGGTAAAGCCACTGCGCTAAGTGATCCAGTCTGCGCCAAGTTGATTATTACTAACGAGAGTTTCGGAAAATACATAGGCACTAAGACTGTAGATGCTAATACTGGCAAGCTAAAGCTCAGAGCATTCAAGGTGGTCAAGGGCAAAAAGCTTCCCTTTAGGTCTTTGAAGGATTACAAAAACGATAATAAAACTGACCCGCCACTTATCTGGGTAGAGCAATCATTTGCTGACAACTTAGAAACCGGAAATGAAATCTCAAGTGGCTCTGGCGCAACTAAACCAGATCCTAAGCCGAACCCGAAAACCTACACGATCGTATCCGGTGATTCGCTATCTTCTATTGCCACTCGCTTTGGCACCACTGTGGTGAAACTGATGCAGCTAAATAACATCGTCAATGCCGATCGAATCAGCATCGGCCAGGTTTTGAAATTACCTTAGACGCGCACGGGTAATCGGCTTTTTCCGCAGAGCGTCTAACTGCTTGATTTTTCTAGTCTTGGTGTTCTCTTCAAGTAGTTCTTCTGGGTCGTAAGCCTTCACTGCAAAAAGCACCAGCATCATCATGGCGGACTGGATCAATAATCTTGATTCGGTGACGCCACGAACTAGTTGGGTGATTAGCAGAAGTAGTGGCCATAGGTATAGCGGATTGCTGTGATGAACTCCCAATCGCCAAGTTTTCACGAAGGTTCTAGCTAGCAGTGTGATGAACAAGATTGCGCCGACAGCACCGAGCTGAAGCCAAACATCTAGATAGGCGTTATGTGCTTGGTAATAGCTTTCCGAGTTGATTACTACTAGTCCTTCATATGGCTTTACTCCAGGAACCCAGACACCGGTGAAGCCCCAGCCTTCTAGTGGTCGTTGGCTGATTAGTGAATAGACCCTGCGCCAAATTTCAGAGCGGTGCGTCATATCCGGGCTCTTACCCAGAAATTCAAATACTGGACGACGGAAAACTAAAACAAGAAATACCGCAACACCGGCAACGCTCCAGGCGTAGCGGTAGTAGCGGTGCCTGGTGGCTTTATCTTTACCTTCGGCCAGTAATGAGACTACGGCTGCTAGCAGAACCGCAATCGAGGCAAAGATGATTCCGGCTGATTTAGCCACAACAATCATGGCAATCGATGCCACCAAGCTGGTAATTGCCAGCCAGCGAGTTTCCTTTTTGATGACAATCTCGATGGCAAACGTGATGACACCAAAGAGCGCCCAGGCCGCTACCAAGTTGGCATTTCCTAAGATCCCCTGTATTCGTCCACCATCAAATAGATGACCAGCATTAGCAACCGCTTGCTGCCAACCTGGTTCTGAAGCTGGGATTAGGGGAGCCAGAATTCCTTTACTCGATGAGGCAATTAGCTCAACTAGAAAGGAGCTAAAGATTATTACTCGGATGGCATTAGCAAAGATGCCGTGGATTTCTCGCCAGCTAAAAACGGCAACAAAAAATAGTGCAATTGCAACAACCCCGAGTTGCAGTGCGAAACCACTGACCGTGTCCTGGGCATAGGCGGACCAAGGAGCACTTCCGATCATCAGAGCTAGGAGTAAGACAAGCTCTACCGGTATTGCGCCAATTACTCTTCGCCAGTCGGCTCTTAGAAAAAAGTAGATAGCACCAGCTAGGCTCACTAGCGCTAGAGCTAACCAAGCAAACCAGATAAGTGAGGGCCGCAGGTAATCCTCGGCAAACATGCTGTCGCCAGCGATTAGCGTCAAAAGGCTCAGGTAGGCGACAACTCGGGCCTTGCTGTCAGCTTTGAATCCAATTACTTTTTTCATCAGTTTCTCAAGTCTAGACACTCTCCAGTCAAGCGGAAACTGTGATTTGGCTAGGCTAGAGGGGTGCTGGTAAAACTCACCAATCAGGCCCTTGACTATGCTTGGGGTTCGAAAAATCTAATCAGTGATTATTTCGGGCTACCTGCAACTGGTAAGCCGATGGCTGAAATCTGGTTTGGCACGCACGACGGTTCTCCAACGCAAGTAATTGGGCAGGGAAAATCCCTTCACGAACTTCTTTTGCAAGAAGGTAAAGCAGATCGACTGGAATTCTTACTCAAGATCCTGGCAGCCGAGGCACCGCTTTCTATTCAGGCTCATCCTAATCCTGAGCAGGCAGTAGCAGGTTTTGCAAAGGAGAATGCCGCTGGAATAAGCATCGCTGCAGCTAATCGCAACTATAAAGATGACAGAGCAAAGCCCGAACTAATTGTTGCGCTGAGCGAAAGCTTTGATGCGCTTGTTGGTTTTGCTGATTCTCGGCTGATTATTGAAAAACTCCAAGAGCTTTTAGAGCTTTCGCAAGAGGGAGCTCTGCAGAAAAAACTCAAGTCCTGGATTGAATGGCTTGCAGGTAAAGATGGCATCCGAAAAGTTTTCCTGGATTCACTTACCGACCCAGAGATTACACCTGACCTGATTAGTGAACTTGTTGATCTTGCTGAACAGTTACCGGCACTGGTAGATCTGGTCTCTCATCTAAATGCCCACCACGAAGGTGATCGCGGTATCGCCACAGCATTACTTCTGAACCGCGTGACGCTGGCTCGTGGTGAGGCAGTATTTGTTCCAGCTGGCATGCCGCACGCTTATCTATCGGGACTCGGGGTCGAGGTGATGCTAGCTAGCGATAATGTGCTGCGCGGTGGCCTTACCACAAAGCATGTCGATGTTGCAGAGCTGGCGGAGGTAGTTGTTTTTGAACCGGTGACGGTAGAACTTACCAAGTCAGCGCAGCTTG
>RHAS01000093.1 GCA_010028615.1 Actinomycetota bacterium | reverse complement strand
CACGGGTGGCACCCTTGTTGCTGGAATAACGGAAACGGAGATAATAGACAAGACCGGTGGGGCCAAGCAAAGGCTGGACAGACACGATCTTGTTAGCGATCAACTGGGGATAGATACGACGAACAAGGGGAATAGAAATCCTCTTGAACTGAGCGACATCGCCAGTATCGGTTGAGACTTCGTTCATGAGTCTCTGGTTTTCGAGCAGAACTGCGGTTGCGGAGCGGACATAACGGTCCTGAATGCCTTCGAGGAGACCGGTCTGCTTCCAACGAGTTTCTAGCTCCCTAGCCTCGTTCAAAAATCTTGAGTTAGCGTTCATCTTTTTTCCTATTCTTTAGCTAAAAGGAGTTAAGGTTACTTGGTTTGTTTCAGACCCGACAGGACCAACAGTTGATCCATGTCAGAATTGCCAGCGGCAGCGGTGTTATGTTCCGAAATAACAACATTGTCGCTAGAAGTGTTGCCTCTCCCCGTTACATTCTTTGCTTTCTCAACTCTTTCTTTCTGTTCGCTGATAACAGCGGACTTCTTTTCCTTGGCGACAACCTTGCGGCTTTCGCTAATGAGTTCCTGAGCTTGACGAACAGACTCGTTCAGCTTGGTATTTTCGGTGCTGAGACGGATGTTACGGGCTTCAAGAATACGCAATTGAGCCTTAACCTCATCAAGCTGCTTGGAAGTTTCCTGAAGCTTTTCGGTATTGGCGGTTGCGAAGGTGTCATCGGAAAGGTAGTTCGAAGCGATATTGACGATCTTGTCGAGAGCAACTTTGTGTTCTGCGAGTCTAGGATCGGCAAGGACATCACGACGAGCTTGCTCGTAGATTTCTTGACCTTTGATTGAGAGGAAGTCGCTGATCTTGTCAACCATATATTCTTTCATGGCTGCGAGTTTGGAGTCGTATTCCTCATACATTTCAACTTCAAGATTCTGATTCTTTTCACGCTCTGCCTTCAACATTTGATAGGCTTCTTCATAGCCATCGTTGAGGGCTGACTTGTATTCTTCGCCTTGGAGTTCAAGACGGCTGCGAAGATCGCCGATGATTGAGTATGCTTCCTCATAACCTTGTTCTGCGACCTTTTCTGCTTCAGAAAGTTCGCTGGTTAATTCAGCATAAGCTTCCTCAAGTTTCTGGTTGTATTCAGCCTCAAGGTTTGTCTTGGCTTGCTCAAGCAGTTCATTGACAGCTTCAGCAACCTCATTGACTTCGCTTTCGGGCAATAGTTTCTTAAGTGCATCTACGATCTTGTCCATTAGCCTAACCTCGCTGTGATGTTTCTTGTTTTTTGTTCAATTATTCCACTCAAACATGCCAATAAGGCTTCTTTGTTAACCTTATGTATGCTGCTGCTTTCGTTTTTAACCGAATTTTTCGGAAATTCTTGAGCAGATTGAGGTGAATAACTTTCTTTCTTGCCACTCGACACTTTCTCCTGAAATGCCGAATGAGTGCTTGGGTCTGCTACGGCATCAAAAGTGATGAGTTTGTAGCTTTCGCCAATCACTAAAATTCCATTCTCGTCGCTTCTTCCGTTTCCAACGCCTCGGCTTGATATGCCGACACGAACGCCGTCATTCAAAAGTGCTTTGAGAATCTTGCCATGAGGGGTGTTGAGGATTTCTCCCTCTCCCATCAGGTTGTTGCCCTCCCACCATAGTTTAGTAACGATGTGTGAGCATTTCTCAAAGTGTATGATGGAGTCGGTGGGATGATCTAATTCTCCGATCAAACCACGATTCTGGATAATTGGTAGCAGCTTTTTGACATTTTCGTCAAGAACAGCATAGGGATAGATTCTTTTATTTTTATTGACAGCTTCAGCTTCTTGGAATTTACCACGGAACTTAGTCAGTCCCCTATCGGAGACTGACTCGTTCAGGTTCATGGTAAATCCGCCGTTGTTGCAGCAGTCAACGAGCAGAAATTGGTTTTCCATTTAATACTCCTTTATCAAACAACTGGTTTTGGCATAACTGGCTTGAGAGCCATTGGGTTCTTGAGATTTGGCCAAGTGTCTCCAGAAGACATAGTTCCAAGGTCTTCTGAATCGTCAAGAACGCTCTTTTCCTTCATCTTGTACATCATGGACTTGGGCACATAAGGGTTCTTCATATCGGGCCAAGTGTCGCCTGAAGCGATATTGCTGAATCCGTCATTGCCCATTTCGTCTGCATGACCCTTGTCGTAGTCTTTGCCATCGCTGACAGGAGCGGCATCCTTCCAACCGCCAGTATTGTTGCTTGCTACAGCAGCTTGTTTGGCGTTGTACTTGGTCATGCTGTGATCGCCACCAACGCTGATTTCGGGTTTGGCATCGATACCGGCATCGCCTTCGCCAGATGCTTCAAGGAGATCGGCGAGGTAATCGGCAATTGCTTCTGCGAGTCCAAGATCAACTTCGCTGCGGCTATTGAGGATTGCGCTGCATTCCTGCATGAAATCAGCGGCATCAATCCTAGTAGCTTCATCTCCAATTTCAGCGGCAATGCGATGAACTTCGAGGAGAGCGTTGTAGAGATCAGAGAAAATTTTGAATTCGTTTTCGGTGCTTTCGTCAATTTGTGCAAATGCGTGATCGGCGACTTCAGAGAAATCCTTGTAGGAATCAGAGCAAGATTCGCACTCGGAAGTCACATCATGTTTTGCCCCGGCAAGGGTAGCAATCTTGCGGACTCTTTCTGAGTAAGCGTGGTGAGCGGTGCGGAGGATTGCTTCTGCCATGAAGGCGCAAGTCGCATCGTCGTAATTGCTTACGCCTGCTGTTTCAAGAGCAACAGCAATTTGTTCAGCAAGTTCACTTTCGGTGATGTAAAGTACATCTGGCCAACGGCTGATAATTGCTTCAAGGGTTTCCTCAAGAGCGGTGCTATCGCTGATGTTGTTATAACGCTTGAGATCAGCCATAGCCTTGACGAAGTTTTGGTCTTCGTGAATTTTCTTCATTTTGCCACGGAGAACCTTGCTGGTTGAGTCGATGGTTTGAAGTCCCATATCAAGCACTTTGCCTTCGTTGCGCTTTTGAATGGTTGGGATTGCGACAGCAACAACATTTCCTTGGCTGTCGGTCTTCATGGTGGATTCACGCAGAAGTGATCCGGTTGCCTTGAAATCGAGGTATCCAAGGACATTTTCGCACATATTGAGCCATTCTTTCATCATGCTTGGCTTAATTTTTCGGGCGTAAACTCTCTTTTGTCCTGCACCGGCAATTTTCTTTGCTTTTTCACGAACGGTCTGCTTCTTTGCTGAGGAAAGACCACGAAGGGTTTTCATGCGTGATTCGATACGCTTCTTGACATCAGCGGGATTTTGGTGCCTTCCCTTGAGTTTGGAGGCTTTGCGAAGACCCTTGGGTTTGCTGACGGTAAGTTTGAATCCGCCGATACTTACGGCTTCGTTGATGTCACGCTTGATGGAAGGCATGCCCATATAGGATTCAAAAATTTGATTTGCTTTATCAGCGTTATTTTCAAGGATTGAGTCGAGCATATCGCCGATCATCTTTCGTGCGGCTTTCTTTTCGGTTTGCTCGTCAATGACAAGCATTTCAATGTTTTCAAGAATAACTTTGTCGTTATCGATGGTATAAACGGCGTGAACGAAATTACCATCATTGGTTTGATAGGTTACATCTGATTCGCCGAAGGAGTGTAGATTTAGTTCTTCAACACCCAGAGTTTTGGCAAGCACTTCTTCTGCTTGGATCAATTCGTTTTCTGCGTTGGTAAAGGATGATTCTTCGATTTTTTTAAAGGCATCGAAGCTAATTAGTTTTCTCTTCATAATCTATTAACTCCCTGATCTGGTTAAGTTACAAATCACACATTCTTGACGGTGCTTGCTAATGAGAGTATGTATACTTCATGCCCCATTTTTGCAGCCGTAATAGCGAAATTTACACCTGCCTAGTATATAAGTATGCAATTGGACGAGAATTTGAGGAAATAAATGAAAACATTTATGGAATATCTTGCTATAAACGAAGATGCTCCTTCGTACATTGCGGAGAAAAAACCAGATCAAAAGCATCAGGATGCCGATAATACGGCTATTGCAGTCATGGCATTAAAGCATTTGTTGAAAACGAAGCCGGAAATGATTGTTGCGTTTTTGAATCAGCAAAGAATGGACCCGGATATTCGTCAGATATTAAACAAACATAATCTTGATGCATTTTTGGATATTAAAAATAAAATGAATGGTGGATTTACTGATAAAGGTTTGGGTGATCGGTCTGGCAAGGAACAAGGCGAAGAAATCACTCCTCCAGCAGCGGATGGATT
>RHAS01000092.1 GCA_010028615.1 Actinomycetota bacterium | reverse complement strand
ATATTGACACAGTTGTTGCGGGTAAACCTGCCGAACATCCGCATTGCGGTCACGGGAGGCGGACGGGTATCGCAAGGGGCGTTGGATTTGTTGCGGGCATTGCAGATCAGGGAGGTTACGCCCAACCAGTACTTGCATGTGCGGTATGATGAGCCGGTGTTTGTGCAGTTAAACAGTCCGGATTTGTATGTACATCCTACTTTGACGCAGTGGGACACCCAGCATTTTTACAAGCATCATGAGGAGTATAAGAGTCAGTTCAAGGGCTATGCGGAGTGTACGGATTTGCTGGTGAATGGGATTTATTGGACGGAGGATTTGCCGCGGTTGTTTGAGGCCGGCGACATAGCAGACACAGAGAACTATTTGAGCAAGCCAAGCAGGCGGCCCCTGCAATTATCTTCGTTGATGAAATCGATGCGGTAGGGCGTCACCGTGGTGCAGGTATCGGTGGCGGTAACGATGAGCGTGAACAGACACTTAACCAGTTGCTAGTTGAAATGGATGGTTTTGATTCCAAGACCAACGTGATCCTGATTGCGGCAACCAACCGTCCTGATATTCTCGACCCAGCACTTTTGCGTCCAGGTAGATTTGACCGCCAAGTTGGTGTGTCTGCACCTGATCTAAATGGTCGTGAGCAGATTTTGAAAGTTCATGCTAAGGGTAAGCCGGTAGCTAGCGACGTTGATCTAGCACTGGTTGCCAGAAGAACCCCAGGCTTTACTGGAGCGGATCTATCTAACGTGCTAAATGAAGCGGCTTTGCTAACTGCAAGAAATAACGCAAAGCAAATCACCAACGCTATTTTGGATGAAGCAATTGACCGCGTTATCGGAGGCCCTGCTAAGAAGGGTCGCCTGATGCAGGATGCTGAACGACTAAACACCGCTTACCATGAAGCAGGTCACGCACTTGTTGCAGCTTCGTTGAATCACAGCGACCCGGTTTCAAAGGTGACCATTTTGCCACGCGGAAGAGCACTCGGCTACACCATGGTGCTTCCGCTAGAAGATCGTTACTCGGTGACCCGTAACCAGTTACTTGACCAAATCGCTTACGCGATGGGTGGGCGTGTGGCAGAGGAGATCGTCTATGGTGATCCAACCACCGGCGCATCAAATGACTTTGAAAAGGCCACATCTATCGCCAGATCTATGGTGATGCAGTATGGCATGAGCTCAAATGTCGGTTCGGTTTCCTTTGGTAGATCCGGTGAAGTATTCATTGGAAGAGATATGGCACAGACCAAGGAATACAGCGACCTAACTGCCGAGACTATCGATAAGGAAATCAGAGCCATCCTAGATGCCGCTCACGATGAGGCTTACAAGGCGATCAACCTAAACCGTAAAGTGCTAGACACCATGGCCAAAGAGTTGATGGAGCGCGAGACACTAAACGGTGATGACATCGCCAAGATTTTCAAGCCGGTGAAGAAGCTACCTAAGCGCAAGCAGTGGCTATCGAAGTCGACAAGACCAAAGCCTAAGCAAGGTCCTATCGCAATTCCCAAAAAAGCTAAGAAGAGCTAATTGTGGTTGACGCCGAGAGAGTTAGAAAAGCAGTAACGGAGCTTTTGATAGCTATCGGCGAAGACCCGAATCGTGCAGAACTTCAAGCCACACCTCAAAAAGTTGCAGATGCCTATGCCGGTTTCTTTTCTGGCATCGGTCTAGATCCGCAATCGGTAATCTCTGAAACTTTTCCTGCGGAACACACTGACGTTGTCATTCTTAAGGATATTGAACTAGTTAGCATCTGTGAGCATCACCTACTTCCATTCACCGGAGTAGCACACATCGCATACTTACCAAGCGACAAAGTTTTAGGACTGGGAAGATTACCAAAGCTTGTTGAGGTGCTATCTGCCAGACCACAATTACAAGAAAATCTAACTGCGCAAATTGCCGATGCGCTAGAAAACGGATTAGCAACTAAAGGTGTAGTTGTTGTGATTGAAGCACGGCACCACTGTGTTGCTTCGCGCGGAGCAAGGCAGCCCGAAGCTAACACCGTAACCGTTGCAACTCGTGGACTGTATTCAGAGGCAGCTAACCGTGCCGAAGTAATGGCTCTGATTGCGAAATGAGTTTTCACAGACCAAAAATCATGGGTGTGTTAAATCTCACACCGGATAGTTTCTCCGACGGTAATCTCTACAACACTTTTGATAAAGCGCTAGATCAAGCAAAGCTTTTGGCCATAAGCGGTGCCGACATTATTGATGTCGGCGGTGAATCAACTAGGCCTGGAGCTAATCGAGTAGAGGTAAGCGAAGAGCAGGACCGGGTTCTTCCAATCATCACTGAAATTGCAAAGTTGAATTTGGCAACAATCAGCATCGACACCATGAACTCCGAAACGGCAAAATTAGCCGTTGCAGCGGGAGCGAGCATAATCAACGATGTCTCCGGTGGCCAAGCTGATCCTGACATGTTTTCGGTAGCCGCTGAAAGCGGAGCAAAAATAGTCATTTCTCACTGGCGGGGCTTTTCGGATTCGATGGATCAGCTAAATCAGTATCAGGACATCGCCAAGGATGTTGCCAGCGAGTTATCCCGCCAGGTTGAAAAAGCTCTTCAGGCAGGGGTAAAAAGAGAGAACATCATCATTGACCCTGGCCTTGGCTTTGCCAAGGACATGAGCCAGAACTGGGAACTGGTAGCCAGGCTAGATGAGCTCGAGAAACTGGGCTTACCTATCCTGGTTGGTGCTTCGCGCAAGCGTTTTATTGCTGGGGCTCTAGCCGAGGATGTTTTGACCGTAAGCAATGAGCGTCGGGATGTTGCAACAGCGGTCCTAACCGCTTTGCTACTGCAGCGTAAGCTCTGGGGGGTTAGGGTCCATAACGTGATGGCCACCCTAGATGCCATCAATGTGGTTGCCGCATTGCGTGAAGCAGAATAAGACAGAATTGACTCATGCGCCACAAGATATCCATAACTGGTCTTCGGGTTTTTGCTCATCATGGAGTTTTCGATTTTGAACGCCAGAATGGCCAGGATTTCTTTATTGATGCAAGCGTTTGGATTGATGGCGATAGCGCAGTTTTTGCTGATGATCTATCCAAGACAGCTCATTATGGTGACCTAGCAAAAGGCTTAGTTGAACAAACTAAAGCAGAGCCGGTTGATTTGTTAGAGACCCTGGCTCAAAGACTTCTAGATTATTGCTTGAATTTTTCTGGCGGTATTGTTCAAAAAGCAAAAGTCACAGTGCATAAACCAAGTGCTCCGATGCCATTCGAATTTGCCGATGTTTCTGTGACCGTAAAGGCCAAACGTGGCTAATCGAGTTGTATTAGCGCTGGGCAGCAACTTAGGTAACCGTCGACGCTGGTTGGTTTTGGCTCTAGCGCATCTATCTCTGGATGAAAAGATTGAGCTAATCGATGTCTCTGGTGTTTATGAATCAAAAGCACTGACTTTATCTGGAGTTGATTCGACTAAGCCTAGATACCTAAACTGCGTAGCCGAGATATCTACGGAATACAAACCAGAACAACTGCTAAATGTCTTGCAGAATATTGAACTTAAACTTGGCAGAAAAAAGCGCGAGCGCTGGGGCAATAGAAATATTGATATCGACATAATAAAATTCGGCGAAATCAGTTATCGTTCAGAAAAACTAACTATTCCTCATCCGCAGGCAGCTAATCGAGCATTCGTCATAGTCCCCTGGTATGAAATGAATCAGGATGCCGAATTACCTGGCATCGGGAAAATCTCAAAACTTGCATACATCTTCGCCGATCAGGTGAAACTCAAATGAAGCCGATAAGCGCACTCAGCCTAGTTTTATGGTTTGTTTTTGCTACCGCCGTGAGTTTCGGCTATTCCGGTTGGGCAGTTGGAAACGGTGCACGAATTCCTGTTAGTGGAATTTCGCTCAGTGTTTCACTGGCAGTTGCCTGTGTCGTTCTGATTGCTCTAGCTTTGCCGATTTGGCGCTATAAGAGATCGTTGAAGAAACTACTTGAATCTAAAGAAACAAATATCCAACGACCTGTTCCAGTAGATCCTTTCTACGCGGTTCGAGTATTACTACTTGCTAAGGCATCAGCTGTTGCCGCTGCACTATTCATTGGTTGGCACCTAGGCGTTCTGATACAACTATTTAGCGCACCAGTTGTGGCAATTGAAGCAATTGGTCCGAATCTGAGCGCTGGCTTAGTCTCTATCGCCTTACTAATCTGCGCCTTTGTGGTCCAAGCTATCTGCCGACTGCCTAATGATGCTGGGCCTAAAGACGGAGCGGTGCCAGCGTGAATGAGAATCCGCGGCTTACCTGCTCAGTCATCGGGGCGGG
>RHAS01000091.1 GCA_010028615.1 Actinomycetota bacterium | reverse complement strand
AAGTCTTTGCCTAAAAGTGGCGAACTCAGCACCAGGTTGCCTTGGTCGCTGGGCGCTCGGTGAACGACTACCAACTTTGATGTTTTTAGTTCTGCAACTGCGTGGTTTTTAGAGTGAAAGTAGGCTTGGGCTTCTAAATCTTCGAATAGGGCATCAAGGTTCATCTAGCTAGTTTGCTGGTTCAAAATAGGCATTATGCCCTCTCCACAGGTTCAGTACTTTCTAGTCATGCTTTGATTTATTGGGTAATTTGTCTTTAGTCATGTGAGGGGGGAAGCATCGGTTTAATGCAAGTTCAAGCTAAGCCTGTGAAAAAGCGGAATGTTTCAAACCCGATAGAAGCCGATGACTTCTTCGGGGCTCAATACACCTCAACTGCCGAGTTAGGCGATCCCCAGCCGGTGCTAGCTTTCTTAGCTCAGGCGGTAATTGAAACTCTTGCTGGGATTAGGGACGTGGAGCAAACAGCCAGGTGGCTAAGTGATGGTGTCTATCAGCAACTCAAGCAACGCGCCTTGGCATTTAATCGGCAACGGGCAGCCGCTCAGGCGAAACAACTACGCCCGAATCTTTCCATTGGCAAGATTTCACAATTTAGTCCCAGAGATGGGGTAATCGAGGGCGTGGTCATAGTACATAACCGCGGCAGGGCTAGAGCGGTAGCGATAAGACTTGAAGGCTATAACGGCCGCTGGCGAGCAAAGAGCGTAGCTGTACTTTAAGGGTAAGAAATTCCTTTTAGTACTGGCTGCAATTTGAAGTTAGTCTGTTGAGTTCTCGAATCTTTGAATCAAGTGGACTTTTTGCTCGGTCAACATCCTTCATGGCGTTCTGTTGTTTTGTTAGCGCACTCTGGAGATTTCGTTGATCTGTCTGCAAGTAGCTGTTCTCGCTCTTTAGTTGTCTTAGTAAGTCATTGACTCGCGACTGCGAGGTTGAACGACTAATGTCGCTTTGAATTCTGCTTATCTTGGAATTCCGATCATTTACTTTCATTTGAGCTGAGTTGACGGCTTGATTTGCAGTTGACAAAGAATCGTTTGCTCGGTTGTAACTGTTCTGATATTGATTGACCCAAGTCTGAGTTAGAGTAATTTGCCGCTTCTCGGAGCTTGAACATTGCCGAAGACCCAAGGCGGTATTCGGGGAGGCCAAGGTTAAAGCAAGGCCAAATGCAAGTGCAGGAACAATCAGTTTTCTCATATGACAACGCTAACACAGAAGGCTTGGCCGACTGCCTGCCGAGATTAGGAATTCTAAGGATAGATCATTTCTTGAAGAACGAACTACCCGGTCCCTCATCTTTGGGCTTATCTTGATTTGTAGCCTTTACCTCGGTGTCACCAGATTCACTCGGAGCGCTGAAGGTTAGATTGCTCGGAGTTGAAGGTAATTGCGGTTCAACTTGCACGTCTAGGTTAAACAAGAATCCGATCGATTCTTCTTTGATAGCACCCATCATCTGGTTGAACATGTTGTAGCCTTCACGCTGATACTCGACAAGTGGATCACGCTGCGCCATAGCACGAAGACCTATACCTTCTTTTAGGTAATCCATCTCATAAAGGTGATCACGCCACTTTCGGTCGAGCACTGAAAGCACCACACGACGCTCAAGCTCATGCATCGGAACTTCACCAACTTGGTTTACTCTTCTCGAATAAGCCAATCTGGCATCGGACACGATTTCGTTAGCCAACCATGCTCTAGTCAACTTAGATCTAGATCCAGCTTCGGTGAGCACTTCTTCAACAGTTAGACCGATTGGGTAAATAGTTCTCAAATCACCCCAGAGCGCTTCAAGATCCCAGTCGCTTCCGGCGTTATCGGCGATGTGACCGTTGACGATGTCATTTACTACATCAACCAAGAAGGTATCAACACGACCGGTTAGATCGTCACCAGCAAGAATGTGTCTACGGTCAGAGTAGATTGCCTCACGCTGACGGTTTAGCACATCGTCATACTTCAAAACATTCTTACGAATTTCAGCGTTACGAGCCTCTACCTGCGCCTGTGCACTGGCGATGGCCTTGCTAACCACACTTGACTCAATGGCCATGTCATCAGGGATGCTGTTGCGGTTCATTAGGGCTGCAGCTGCGCCAGAGTTGAATAGTCGCATCAGGTCATCAGTTAGCGATAGGTAGAATCTCGATTCACCCGGGTCACCTTGACGACCTGATCTACCGCGGAGCTGGTTATCAATTCTTCGAGACTCATGCCGCTCAGTTCCAAGCACATAAAGACCGCCAACTGAAACTACCTTGTCAGCCTCGGCTGCTACCTGAGCCTTTACCTCTTCGTAGGCGGTAGCCCAAGCGGCTTCATACTCTTCAGGCTTTTCAACCGAGTCGTAGCCCTTTTTAGCAAGGGCTTCGTAGGTTAGATACTCAGCGTTACCACCGAGCATGATGTCGGTTCCACGACCTGCCATGTTGGTGGCAACAGTAACGGCTCCTAGTCGTCCAGCTTGGGCAACGATGGCTGCTTCGCGAGCATGGTTCTTAGCGTTCAGGACTTCATGGCGAACTCCGCGCTTAGCCAGAAGCTTTGATAGGTACTCGCTCTTTTCCACGCTGGTAGTACCAACCAGAATCGGTTGACCGGTTGCGTGACGAGCAGCAATATCTTCAACCACCATGGCAAACTTGACCGCTTCGTTTTTGTAAATCAAATCGGACTGATCAATGCGAATCATTGGGCGGTTGGTTGGAATTGGCACCACACCTAGCTTGTAGGTGGACATGAACTCTGCCGCCTCGGTAACCGCGGTACCGGTCATACCGGCTAGCTTCTTATAAAGCCTGAAGTAGTTCTGCAGGGTAACAGTTGCCAGCGTCTGGTTCTCCGCCTTTACTGGAACACCTTCTTTGGCTTCAATAGCCTGGTGAATACCTTCGTTGTAGCGACGACCCTCGAGGATACGACCGGTGTGCTCATCGACGATCAGCACTTCACCTTTCATGACCACGTAGTCTTTATCACGCTTGAAAAGTGCTTTGGCCTTGATTGAGTTATTCAGGAACGAAATCAGCGGAGTGTTGGTTGATTCATAGAGGTTAGTGATACCTAGGTAGTCTTCAACCTTGCTGATGCCTGGTTCCAAGATTCCAATGGTGCGCTTTTTCTCATCAACTTCGTAATCAATAACTGGTTGCAGCTTTTCGGCTATCTTGGCAAATTCAGTAAACCAACGATTTGCTTCACCAGAAGATGGACCAGAGATGATTAGCGGCGTTCTAGCTTCGTCAATCAAAATCGAGTCAACCTCGTCCACGATTGCGTAGAAGTGTTCACGCTGTACTAGATCGCCAGAGCTTTGCGCCATGTTATCGCGCAGATAATCAAAACCGTATTCATTGTTGGTTCCATAGGTGATATCGCATAGATACTGCTCCCTGCGAACATCAGGGGTCTGGCCAGAAAGAATAATTCCGGTGCTCATACCAAGGGCACGATAGACGCGGCCCATTAGTTCACCCTGGTAGCCAGCTAGGTAATCGTTTGTGGTAACCACGTGGACACCGCGACCGGCAATGGCGTTGAGGTATGCCGGAAGGGTCGCAACCAGCGTCTTACCTTCACCGGTTTTCATTTCGGCAATGTTGCCTAGGTGTAAGGCTGCTCCACCCATGATCTGAACATCGAAGGGGCGCTGACCTAGTGTTCTCTTGGCGGCCTCGCGCACTGCGGCAAAGGCCTCTGGCATAAGTTCATCGAGGGTCTCGCCAGCAACATAGCGCTCTCTGAGGACAGCTGTTTCGTGAAGCAGATCCTCGTCGCTGATGGCGGCGAAATCCTCTTCTAGGTCATTTACTGCCTTGACTACCGAACGCAGTTTGGCAAGAATCTTGCCTTCTCCGGCACGAAGTAAACGGTCAACTATTGACACCAAAATGAGCTCCAAACGCTAATAGGGCATACCTTTCCATCTTAGACTGCCTTGCCTTGGCCCCGAAAAGCCTGTTAAACCGCTGATTTGACCTATTCCACCAGGGCCAGAACCCAACCACCGAGAACTCGATATCCAGCCGCTTCTAGAGTCTCTCTGGCCGCCGCCATAGTCGCTCCGCTGGTATAAACATCATCAACCAAGACAACTGGCAGCGATGTCGAAATACCCCTTCTGATCTCGAATGCCCCACTCAAATTCGTCTTGCGCTCTTCGACACTTAGACCAGTCTGGTCCAAACGTCTCGTTTTACTGCGAAGAAGCCTCGCTACCCTAAGCCCCCGGTTTTTGGCCGCAATCTTTTTGGCAAGGATTTCGGTATGGCTAAAACCTCGTTTTTGTTCGGCATCACGACTTGATGGAATCGGCACTAAAGATACACCCTGGGCACTTTGAGGCCAAGCTGCTTGAGAAACAAGAGCAGA
>RHAS01000010.1 GCA_010028615.1 Actinomycetota bacterium | reverse complement strand
CGAACCTTGCTGACGAGATGGGTATTTTGCAGGAGCGCATTACTTCAACCCGCGGTCACTCGATTACATCGCTTCAGGCAATTTACGTGCCTGCAGACGACTACACCGACCCAGCCCCGGCAACCACATTCGCTCACCTTGATGCAACCACCGAGCTAAGCCGTGAAATTGCTTCTAAGGGTCTTTATCCAGCTGTGGATCCGCTAACCTCAACTTCTCGTATTCTTGACCCGCGCTTTATCAGCAAGGATCACTACGAGACCGCAACGAAGGTAAAGCAGATTCTTCAGAAGAACAAGGAACTTCAGGAAATCATCGCAATCTTGGGTGTCGAAGAGCTAAGCGAAGAAGACAAGATTACTGTTGCAAGAGCTAGAAGAATCCAGCAGTTCCTGTCACAGAACACCTACATGGCTACCAAGTTCACCGGTGTTGCTGGATCAACAGTTCCGCTAAAAGAAACCATCGAAGGCTTCTCAAAGATTGCCAACGGTGATTTTGACAACGTAGCTGAGCAGGCATTCTTCAACGTCGGTGGTCTAGAGGACGTTGAGCGTCAATGGGCCAAGATTCAGGCAGAAACTAAGTAATAATGAGCGACAAGACCCTAAGAGTAGATCTAGTGGCAGCCGATCGAGCTGTCTGGTCAGGTGATGCCAAGATGGTGATCGCTAAGACTATCGAAGGTGAGATTGGTTTACTTCCGGGTCACGAGCCGATGCTTGCAATTCTTGGTTCCGGCGAAGTGCGCATTACTTTGCCAACTGGCGAGAGCATCAAGGCCACTGCAGACGATGGTTTTCTATCGGTTGAACACGACGTTGTGACTATCGTCGCAAGAGCCGCACAGCTTGCCTAATTATTAGAACTAAAAAATGCCTCAGGAAACTCCTGAGGCATTTTTACTTTAATCTTTTTCTGGTCTTCGCTTTTCTGGGGGAGTGCGGCGATTAGCAGCTGGCACCCATTTCACATCGCCACCGTGCTTCAGGTTCGCATAGCGAGCCAAAACAAACAGCAGGTCACTTAGTCTGTTCAGGTAGCGCGCGGCAATAACATTTATTCCACCATTATTGTGACCTTTTTTAGCTGGTTCAGTTCCATACTCTTCGATAGCGTGCCAGGTAGCGCGCTCTGCTCTCCGAACAACAGTTCTGGCTAGGTGCAGACCCGCCGCTAATCCTGAGCCGCCAGGCAAGATAAAAGAATCCAACTTTTCCAGCTGGCTGTTGTATT
The DNA here is from genome assembly GCA_010028615.1 of Actinomycetota bacterium. Lineage (GTDB taxonomy): Bacteria > Actinomycetota > Actinomycetes > Actinomycetales > Microbacteriaceae > Rhodoluna. The sequence continues at coordinate 11,762 of RHAS01000010.1, read as the reverse complement.
TATCTATAGCAGCCTCCAGAGCATCCACCCAGACTGCATCTACACGAAGCGGTTCATACTCGTAGAACTCGTTTAGTGGGTTCGATAAATCGGCACCTAGGTCAAATAGGTCATTTTGGATCTGGGAAAGCAGGTGCAGCGTTTCCTCATCAAATTCGTTCTGCGCTAAGGCAACAGCCACGCCAATGGCTGAGTTGGCCTCGTCGACATCAGCGTATGCCTCAATCCTTGGATCGGTCTTTCGGACTCTGCTGAAATCGCTTAGGCCAGTTAGTCCTTCGTCGCCGGTTCGGGTATAGATCTTCGTTAGTTTTACCATTATTCAAGTTTAGGCTTGTCTGGTGCTGTTATTGCTCCCACCTAGTGAAACCAAGCAAATTGGTGGCACTGGCCTGACCATTTCTCAGGTCCACCTAAGTTACGGGCAACTGAACGAAGCCCGCGACCAAGTATTGGCAGGGCTATTGGAAGTTTCCGCAAACCGAGAATTAGGCAAACAAGTTCTAAAGCTTTCGGAAAGGCAGTTATCCGATTTGGAGCGAAATCTTGAGATTCCTAAGGCACCAACAATGCCCGCTTACCTTCGCTATGAAGGCACTCTCTACAAAGCAATAAATGCTAAGAACTTCACATCACTCGAGGTTGAGAACATGCGTAGGTATGTTCTAATCCAAAGTGCTTTATTTGGTCTGATTTCTGCAACCGATCGTATTCCCTGGTATCGACTTTCTGCTGAAACACGACTACCAAATCTAGATCTAAGAACTCTTTGGCAGCAAGAGCAACCCATGGCCTGGCAACGTTTAGTTGACTCACCCATTATTGATCTTCGGTCAAAAAGTTATGTAGCGCTTTCTCCAGTTCCAGTCGAGATGGATTCCTATTGGGTCGAAGTTGTTGCGGAGGAAGATGGAAAAAGGCGAGCGCTAAATCACTTCAATAAAAAGGCAAAAGGAGATCTAGTCGGCGCATTTGTTCGCGAAAAAGAACCTCCAAAAACTCTAGGTGAGTTGGCGAGCCTAGCCACAAGGATTGGCTTGCAGATGGAAATCCAAGACAGAACAATATTCTTGATCACTTCCGAGACTCTTTAGAGATTTGGCTAGTCTTAATTTATGAGCTTCAAGTCCCGAAATAGACATCTCAACAAGACTCAAATTGTCTTGAAGTATTGCATGTGGGTTTTGGGTTTTGCAGTTTTGGTTCCTTACCTAACTTTTAGCTTTAGCGAGCCATTTGTTGAAACAGCCTGCGACTATGAGAAATTCACCTGCTCCGTGGTTCAAAACCTGCCCTACTTCATTTCGAGTTACTCTTTTGTGGCATCATATTACGCTTGGTGGCTGCTAGCACCTGTCGCGCTTCTTATGGGCGCTGTTTATGTTGGGATACACCTTGCGCGACAGATTAAAGGGACAAATGCTAAGTGAGCTCTTTGCGTCTAAAGCAACCTGGGGCATGATCATTTACTAAGCCAGTGGCCTGCATCAGCGCATACATAGTCGTAGAACCAACAAATCCAAAGCCTAAGCGCTTGAGTTCACGACTAAGGGCATCCGAGTCGGTTGTAGTTACCCGCCACTCAAACTTTGAAGGAGGTAATAGCTTTTGCTTCGGCGCAAAACTCCAGACCAAATCGCTTATGCTAATGCCTTCTGCTTGCATGCGTAGCACTAGACCAGCATTTTTTACGGTGCTTACAATTTTTGCTCGATTACGGATTATGCCTTCATTTTGCATAAGCTTCTCAATTTGGCTCTCGCTGAACCTAGCAACTTTGGCAATTTCAAAGTTCTTGAATGCCTTCCGAAACTCTTCTCTGCGACGCAAAATAGTTATCCAAGATAAGCCGGCTTGAAATCCCTCTAAACTGATGCGCTCAAAGATTTCTTTATCCCCAAAAACCGGAACTCCCCATTCTGAGTCGTGGTAATCGATGTATTGCTGATCATTCCCCGGCCAGCGGCAGCGTACTTGGCCATCGTCGTGTTTTCTGGTGTGGCTAGCTGTCACTTGTCGCGATGTTTTCGTGCTTTAGTAGCCACTTTTTTGTTGGTATTCCTTTACCGCCCGAATAGCCAGTAATTTTGCCACTGGAACCCATTACTCTGTGGCAGCCAACTATTAGTGGCACCGGGTTCGCTCCAACTGCTCCACCAACCGCACGAGCAGCTTTCGGACGTCCAATGGCTTTTGCTATGTCTACATAACTGACAGTTTTACCAAAGGGTATTTTCGAAATCTGCTTCCAGACCTCTTGCTGAAAAGGTGTGCCACTTGATAAATCCACTGGCAGGCTGAACTTCTTAAGTTTGCCGGAGAAGTAAGCATCAATTTGTTCTTTAGCTTCAAGTAGCAACTTTGATTCTTGGGTTTTACCCTTGGTTGCTTTTGATACTGCAATATTTAGGGTAGACAGTTTGCCGTTGTGCTCAAAGACTCTAATCAGCCCAACCGGGGATGGGACATCAATCCAATTTGAATTACTCACAATTTTTATTCTAAAGCTCAATGTTCTAAGGCCCAGATACCTGTGGAGGAATCTGGGCCTTAGTTTTTATTGGAGCGAACTACATCAATTCAAATATCTCGCTGGCCTTAGTTAGGCTCTTACGAAGTATCTGCTCAAGTTCGTCAAACTCCTTAGGACCGATGGTTAGCGGTGGAGCTAATTGAACCACTGGGTCTCCCCGGTCATCAGAGCGACAATACAGGCCACTGTCATAGAGATCGTGACTTAGGAATTGACGCAAAAGACGCTCGGATTCTTCATCGTTGAAAGTTTCCTTAGTCTTTTTGTCACGAACCAACTCGATGGCGAAGAAGTAGCCTTCACCGCGAACATCACCGACGATAGGTAGATCATTTAGTTTCTCTAAAGTCTTCCTAAACGCAGGAGAGTTCCTTCTGACGTTGCCGACTAGATCTTCTTCGTCGAAGATATCTAGGTTTTCTAGGGCTACGGCACAAGAAACCGGGTGACCAGCAAAGGTATAACCGTGGGCAAAGATGTTCTTGCCGTCCTTGAACGGTTCAAAGAGCCTCTCGCTCAATAACAGCGCACCAAGTGGGGCGTATGCCGAGGTGATTCCTTTAGCACAGACCAACATGTCTGGTTCAATGTCGTAGAACTCACTGGCAAACATTGTTCCAATGCGGCCAAAACCATCGATGGTTTCATCAGCTACCAAGAGCACGTCATACTTATCGCAAATCTCTCGGATTCGCTTGAAATACGACTTTGGTGCTGTGAAGCAACCACCTGAGTTTTGAACTGGTTCGAAGAAAAATGCTGCTACCGTGTCTGGATCTTCAAAAAGAATCATCTCTTCGACTCGGTTAGCTGCCCAAAGCGCAAAATCTTCTTCGGTTTCGAAGTCGTCTTGCGCTCGGTACCAGTTGGTGTTTGGAACACGGAATGTGCTCGGCACCAGCGGCTCATACATCTTCTTCATGGCTGGAATACCGGTCAGCGAAAGTGCACCGTGTGATGTGCCGTGGTAGGCAATCGCGCGAGTTAGCACCTTGTGCTTGGTTGGTTTACCAGTCATTTTGAAATACTGCTTGGCTAATTTCCAGGCAGTTTCGTTTGCTTCGCCACCACCGGTGGTAAAGAAAACGCGGTTGAGACTTCTCGGCGCATACGAAAGTACTCGTTCAGCAAGTTCAATTGCTGGAGCGTGCGCATGTGCCCAGATTGGGAAGTAGTCCAGTTGCTTCATTTGCTTTGCAGCTGCCTCAGCTAGTCGAGCGCGACCGTGGCCCGCATTCACTGAGAACAACGATGAGATTCCATCGAAGTACTTCTTACCGTTTTGGTCCCAGAAATGATGTCCTTCAGCTCTGGTGATGATTGGCATATCACCAGTTTGGAAAGGACTGTGTCGCGTGAAGTGCAGGAAAAGATTGTCTTTAGCTGCCTGCTGCAACATTTCTGGAGTTGCTTCTTTATTTGCCTTGCGAGCATCAAGAAGCGGGGTGGCGTGGTCGGCTTTTGCTTCGGCCGGCTGTGATGCCGGAGCCTTACCTGGCTTTAGGGCCGCGGCAAGCTTTCGGGCTATGCTCTCCTTGGTTGCCATTTGATATCACTCTTTACATTGTTTTGTGTTGCACTTTTGGATTGCCGAATGACAATCCACTTTGAATCGGTTGATTCAAAACTTTTTTCATTTATCTAACACCCCAGTTATAGAACTGTTTGTGCAGTTTTAGATAAACAAAAGTCTCAGTTGCGATCACTCCGGGCAGTGATCGGATCTTTGTGTTTAGAACATCAATCAGGTCTTGGTCATTTTCGACAACGACTTCAACCAAGATGTCGAAAGAACCCGCAGTCATCACCACGTAGTCACACTCAGGCATGGCCGAGAGCGCATTGGCGATCGAAGTCATATCTCCAGTGCAGCGGATACCAATCATTGCCTGGCGATAAAATCCGAGCTGCAGGGGATCGGTAACTGCTACGACCTGCATGATGCCCGACTCGGTCATCTTCTGCATTCTTTGTCTAACTGCGGCTTCACTTAGTCCAACTATTTTGGCTATCTCGCTGTATGGCTTCCGGCCGTCAAGCTGGAGTTGCTCGAGAATCTCCTTCGAGATATCGTCGAGCTGGGAAGCTTTGGCACGGTCTGTTCTAGACATGCTACGATTTTGCCACAAAAATAGCCAAATTGGTGCAGAAATCGCACCATTTTTACCATTTTGGTACCGAATCATAACCATATTGCCAGCAATTGCTACGGATTATTTCAAATGCTTGGCTTTGTAATAGTGTTATCGCAGGAGTTGTTGGCTCCAATAACGATCTAAGGCTCGAAGGAGAGTTCTGCAATGTCAGTTCGAGAACTGAAAAACTTTGTAAATGGTCAGCATGTCCCTTCTAAATCAGGGGAAACCTCTGATCTGATCAATCCAGCAAATGGCGAGGTATTTGCTAAGGCTGCTATCTCAAATGATGCCGACATCGATGCCGCCTATAAGGCAGCCGATAGGGCTTTTGAAGAGTGGAGTCAGACCACCCCAAGTGAAAGACAGCTGGCGCTGTTTAGAATTGCTGACGCACTTGAAGCGCGCGCTGAAGAGATGGCCGATGTTGAATCTGAAAACACCGGTAAGCCAAGAAGCACACTAGTCGAATACGAGGTAATGGTTTCAGTTGACCAAATTCGTTTCTTTGCTGGAGCTGCTAGAAACCTTGAGGGTAGAGCAACCGCCGAATATGCCAAAGATCACACATCTTCAATTAGGCGTGAGCCGATTGGAGTTATTGGCCAGGTAACTCCTTGGAACTATCCACTCAATATGGCCACCTGGAAATTCGCTCCAGCAATTGCCGCCGGAAACACTGTTGTGATTAAGCCATCTGACACCACTCCGGCATCAACACTGCTACTAGCCGAAATTGCCAGTGAGTTTCTACCCGCAGGTGTTTTCAACGTAGTTACGGGTAACCGTGATAGCGGTAGAGCGATGATTGAGCACGAGATTCCGCAGATGGTTTCAATTACTGGTTCTGTTCGAGCAGGTATGGAAGTTGCTAAGAGCGCTGCGGCAGATCTGAAGCGAGTTCACCTTGAACTAGGTGGAAAAGCTCCGGTAATTGTTTTCCAAGATGCAGACTTGCAAAAGGCTGTTGCCCAAATTGTTGTAGCAGGTTATTTCAATGCGGGACAGGACTGCACGGCTGCAACCAGAATTCTGGTTCATGAGAGTGTGCACGACGAGTTTGTCTCGCTACTGGTTGCTGAAGTTAAGGCCAACGCAATCACCGGCGACCCAAGCCGCGATGACATTCTGTTCGGTCCGGTAAATAACGTGAACCAGCTAGCTCAGGTCACTGGTTTCATTGATCGACTTCCAGACCACGCTTCAATTGCGGTTGGTGGTAAGGCGATTGAGGGTAAAGGCTATTTCCACGAAGCCACCGTTCTGACCGGTTTGCAGCAAACCGATGAACACATCCAGCGTGAGATCTTTGGGCCTGTGGTGACTGTTCAAAAATTCAAGGACGATGCTGAAGCTCTGAAGTGGGCAAATGATGTGAAGTATGGTTTGGCATCCTCAGTTTGGACATCCAATCACACCAGAGCTATGCGTTTTGCCAAGGGCTTGAATTTCGGTTGTGTTTGGATCAATACCCACATCCCGCTGGCTGCCGAGATGCCTCACGGTGGTTTCCGCCACTCTGGTTACGGTAAAGACTTGTCGATGTATGGTTTTGAGGACTACACCAGAATCAAGCATGTGATGAGTTACATCGGGGACTAATCAGTTCTTATTGAGTAACTACCCGTTTTCCACAAGGAAGGCGGGTAGTTACTTATTTGAAGGGTGTTTTGTAAAAATCAATCCATGCGGCTGATTGCCTTTCTCCCAGCGGTAGTCATCGCCCTGGTCATGGCCCTACTGACAGGGATGTGGCAGTTTGCGTTGTTCGCCGTGTTGTCAGCCATTTCGGGTTTGATCACTTCTGTTGTCTTGAGGCAGAAACGCAAAGAACCTGATGTCGACTTTTCTGATCAACCGGTTTGGATTCACCCAGCCGCGGTAGCAATCGGCGATAAAGTCTTGCCACGAACTGGTTGGTTTTTTCGTGAACATCTAAGTGATCATTTTTTCAACTACTTCAACCAAATGACATCGGCCAGGGAAGTTTTAGAGAAAGCCAATATACTTGCTGAGCATTTCTACAAAGCCAAGCTAAATGGATTACTACCTTTCTGGGCAGGCATGGCTGAAAACAGTGACTTGGAATTTGACCTTGTCAGCAATGGTCCACATGCCTTAATAGTTGGTGCCACTGGCTCTGGTAAGAGTGAGTTTCTCCGACTAATTTCATGCTCGCTACTTGCCGGAATTTCAGCAAAAGATTTACGGTTAGTGTTGATTGACTTCAAGGGCGGGGCGGCTCTCAAACCTTTAGTTGAACATCCTTCAACTCTCACTTTGATCACGGACATAGATCAGTCTGATCATGAAAGATTCTGGCTTTATCTGCAAGGTGAACTTAAGGTTAGGGAACTAGAGCTAGCAAAGCAACAGGTAGCCTCAATCGTTGATGCGAAAAATATGCCAAGGCTTCTGGCTTTGGCAGATGAGTTACCAGCGATTCTGGCTTCTAGCCCCTTGGCACTTCAAACTTTTGAGGCGATAGCAGCGCGTGGAAGGTCATTAGGTGTTCACCTAATAGCTACAAGTCAGTCGCTAAATGGGATTCCTCGAAGCTTGCTAACTAACCTGCCTTTGCGCTTTGCATTAGGTATCACCGACCCTGGTGATTTGATTGCCTTAATGCCAACCCTTCGGCCAAGTGAGATTAATGCATCACGTGCTATCGCTATCACTGGAGGCAAAGCCGTTGGTTTTGACTTTCCCATAATCCAAGCACTACCTGATCTGGGAATGCCAAAGGTTGACCCAGTTGCCTCTGCCAGTTGGAGTGAAGGACTTCCTGCAAACCTTGATTTCAATCCCGATTATCTTGGGCTTGTCGAAGAACCGCTTAGCCACAGCAAGTACTTCGTTAAATGGTCTGAGATAGCAGGCAGTAATGTTCTTGTAGTTGGGGCAGTAGGCTCTGGCAAGACCAGTTTTTGCCTATTGGCGGCAAGGCACTTTGAAACTGTATTGGATTGTCCAGAGAACACCGAACTTGAAAATGCGCTTGTTCTTGGCACAAATATTGCTTGCGCAATCTCAACCAGCCAAGTTCTGCCTTTGTCTACGCAGAGGAAATTTGAACAGATCATTTATCTTCGCCAGAGTAATTTAGACCAGCACTTAGCAGCTGGATTACCCCGAACGCAATGGAATGAGCGTTTACTACCCGGTCGGTCGTGGTTTCGCGGAAGGCAAATGCAATTGGTTATGCCAGAGCGGAATCCAATGGAGAATAAACAAGCCCATGAGCTTGAGCAACTGGTTCGTTGACCAGATGACCTGCGTGGGTATTAAGACCAAGTGCTAGAGCTGAATCAGATTTCAGTGCTTCAAGCCAGCCCTTATTCGCAAGTGATTTTGCATAAGGAAGAGTTGCATTGGTCAGAGCATAGGTAGAGGTGTGAGCTACCGCACCTGGCATGTTTGCAACGCAATAGAAGATTGAGTTGTGGACTTTGAAGGTAGGTTCGGCGTGAGTGGTTGGTTTCGAGTCTTCGAAGCAGCCACCCTGGTCGATGGCAATATCAACTAGAACAGAGCCTGGCATCATGTTCTTCACCAATTGGTTTGTGACAAGTTTCGGAGCTTTTGCCCCTGGAATAAGAACTGAACCAATAACTAGATCGGCTTGGCTAACTGCCAGATTAATTTCGTAAGAATTGCTCGCGATCGTTTTGAGCCCGCCGCGATAGAGCGCGTCAAGTTCGCGAAGCCGATTTAGATTGGTGTCGAGAACTGTGACCTCAGCACCAAGGCCAACTGCCATGGCTATTGCATTGGTTCCAGCCACGCCACCGCCAAGAACCACAACTCTTGCTGGTCTGGTCCCAGGAACTCCACCGAGCAAAATTCCATGCCCTCCATTCTGGGCAAAGAGAGTTTGCGCTCCAACTAATACAGATAACCGACCGGCTACCTCACTCATCGGGGCCAAAAGTGGCAACTGGCGGCTTGGGGATTGCACGGTTTCGTAAGCTATGGCAGTTACTTCTTTTGCCATCAATTCTTTGGTTAGCTCAAGATCCGCCGCCAAATGGAGGAAGGTGAACAGGACTAAGCCAGGTCTCAGGAACTGATACTCGCTCTTGATGGGCTCTTTTACTTTTAGAACTAAATCACCGGCGGCCCAGGTGCTGGCAGCGTCGGCCAGAATGCTAGCACCTGCTGATTTGTAGTCTTCGTCGCTGATGCTTGAGCCGATGCCAGCACCCGATTGGATAAAAACTTGGTGACCGCTTACCACGAGTTCGTGGACTCCAGCGGGAGTGATAGCCACTCTGAATTCGTTGTTCTTGATCTCTGCTGGGACAGCGATCTTCATGATTCTCCTCTGGGCTTTGGCTTCTTTGCCTAGCCAAAATCGAGAATACCAGAGAGCCTTTAGGGGCTCTAGGACCAGGCGAGAAACTACCTGCGAAAAGTCAGTTTTTACCTTATTTATCCCTGATTTATGGCAGTATTTTTATCAATGCGTTCATTCGCGCAGTCTGTGTGCCTTCGGCCGAATTCGGCCTTTCCTTAGATAGGAGAATCTGGTTATGAACCAAAACCTACCTCAAGACCCGCAACTTCGCGAAATGGTCAAAGCTGCTCTAAAACATCAGGTGACGCGTCGTGCGGCACTCGGTGGAGCAGTTGCTACATCGGCTGCTGCACTGTTGGCAGCATGTGCTCCAGCATCAAATGAGTTAAAGCCGGCGACCGACGTCAGTGATTCAGATCCAACACTAATTTGGAGCAACTGGTCACTTTATATTGACGTTGACGATGACGGAAATTACCCAACTCTTGAAAAATTCGAATCGGAAACTGGAATTTCTGTTACCTATCGCGAAGATTTCGATGACAACGATTCCTACTACGGAAAAGTTAAGGACCAGTTAGCTCTTGGGCAAGACATTGGTGCTGACATCACCTGCCCAACTTCTTGGATGGCTGCGCGTTGGATCAACCTTGGCTACTGCCAGACATTCGACGACGCACAACTTCCAAACAAGGTCAACCTGCAACCTGCGTATCTAGGTGCAAGTTATGACCCAGACCGCACTAAGAGCCTCCCATATCAGGGAATTCTTGCTGGATTTGCTTACGACAAAAAAGCATATAAGGATGCAACCGGTAAGGATGAGCCGAAGGTGCTTGAAGATCTTTGGGATCCTGCACTGAAGGGACGCATCGGAGTCTTGAGCGAGATGCGCGACACCGTTGGAATTGTTTTGATGGACCAGGGAGTTAGCATTGGCGATGCCAGCAGCCTAACTGAAGATGCGTTCATGAATGCAATTGATGTAATCGCTGCAAAGGTAAGCGAAGGTCAAATTGCAAGAATTAAGGGCAACAGCTACAAGGATGACCTTGTCAACGGTGACACTATTGCTGCAATCGCTTGGTCTGGTGACATCATTCAGTTGAATGCGGAAGCCGGTTACGACAGGTTTGGGTTTGTTCTTCCTGAATCTGGTGGAACTATTTCTGCTGACTGCTTCGTTGTTCCAATGGGCGCAACTCACAAGAAGAACGCTGAGAAGTTGATGAACTTCTACTACGACCCATACAACGCACTGCGTCTGGTTGCTGGTTTGGAAAGTCCGACCAAGGGAAAAATCCTAATCGGGAAAAACGATGTGACTGAGTCAAAGCCACATGAGCGTCCAGTTAATACAGTTTTTCAGTCTTATGCACTCTTTCCTCACATGACGATTTTGGAAAACGTTGCTTTTGGCTTGCGTCAAAGAAAAATTGATGACCCGCTAGGTAAAGCCAAGCAGGCTTTGAACATGGTTCAGTTATCTCACCTTGCCGAACGCAAACCTCAGCAACTATCTGGAGGTCAGCAGCAGCGTGTTGCACTGGCCAGAGCTCTAGTGAACCGTCCATCCTTGTTGCTTTTAGATGAGCCTCTAGGTGCACTGGATCTAAAGCTTCGACGAGAAATGCAGATTGAGCTAAAAGCCATTCAGATTGAAGTTGGTCTAACTTTCTTGCATGTTACCCACGACCAAGAAGAAGCCATGGACATGGCTGACACAGTTGCGGTAATGAACCAAGGCCGGATCGAGCAGATGGGTGCGCCAGAAGCTCTCTATGATCGACCAAAAACCGTGTTCGTTGCCAAGTTCCTGGGACAATCCAATCTTTTGGTTGGCGAAGTTAGTTCAAGTTCCGCAAACTCGATAAGCATCGATGTGGCCGGTAACAAGATTTCAGTCCCGAAAGATAGAGCTGAAAAGCACTCCGGAAAGATAGCCGTTGGGTTCAGGCCAGAGAAGGCTACTTTCCAAACTAAGAAGCCAACTGCAAAAAGCGATACCAATGTTATTGGTCCTGGTGAAATAATCGACATTCGCTTTACTGGAGTAAGCAATCAGTATCTGATTGAAGTTCCTAATCTTGGCAACATTACCGTTTTTGCTCAAAACATGGGGCAGTCGCCGGTGATTGAACTTGGTGAAAAAGTCTGGATTACTTGGTCGGTAGAGCACTCTTTCGGTCTATCTGACCTTCCTGCTGGCAACGAAAGCGAATAAGCGAAATGGCTTTTGCGGCTTTTAGTTCTAATGTGAAGGTGGACGCTAAGCCAACCAAAACTGGCAAGGTTGTGATTGCGCTTCTAGCACCAGGACTTGCCTATTTGGGTGCATTTTTTCTAACTCCGCTAATTGCCTTGATTATGGTCTCACTCTCGGTGCCAGATCCAGCCGGTGGCTATGCCGAATATGTTCCGGCACTTGAGTTTGCAAACTACGCCTACGTAGTTTCCGAGTATTTCCCGCATATTATGCGTTCATTTAGCTATGCCTTGATTGCGACCGTCCTTGCTTTGGTTATTTCGTATCCGCTGGCTTATTTCATCGGAGTGAAAGCAAGGCCGTGGCCGCTACTTCAAAAACTGATGCTCACGTTGGTAATCGCCCCGTTTTTTATCTCCTTCCTACTAAGAACACTGGCTTGGAAGCAGATGTTTTCAAATGAATCTTGGATTGTTACAACACTTCAGCAAATCGGCTTTTTAGGTTCTGACCAGTATGTTGTGGGCACACCCTTCATGGTCATTTTTGGTCTAACCTATAACTTCATTCCGTTCATGACTTTGCCGCTTT
>RHAS01000090.1 GCA_010028615.1 Actinomycetota bacterium | reverse complement strand
GCCATAGCCGCTAACCTAATCCGCCTCAAGGTTTTTCCTCCCAAATAAATACTCCAACTAACAATTTATTTGAAAACTACCGAGCCATGAATGAAATCAATTCTGATTCACAGGTTATTGTCAAAAACGTGTCCGAAAGGGGACTTGAACCCCTACCCTCGTAATGAGGACTAGCACCTCAAGCTAGCGCGTCTACCATTCCGCCACCCGGACATTGGGTGTTGCAGGTTTGATTTTACTACTAAAGCAGTTGATAAAAATTTCCCCAATATTGGCCTTGGCAGGAGTAGTTTTGATGCATGGCTCAGGATGCAAGACAATCACTTAACCAGTTTGTTGCGGCGTTGGAGCGGCACTTCGAAGCAGTAGCCAGCGGTCGTGGTGCCGATGATCCGGCAGTGCTTCAGTCCTACGAGACTTTGAAGAGCGCCTTCTTGGACTACGAAGAGTCGCTATCCGACCAATTTGGTGAATTATTGCCGATGGAACTAGCTGAGGACGAAGACGACTGGGCATGAATCTACTCCAGGCAATAATCCTTGGAGTGGTTCAAGGGCTAACTGAGTTTTTACCAGTTTCGTCATCGGCTCACGTTCAAATCGCTTCAGAGTTGATGCGTGTGCCAGGTTTAGCAGATGCTAACTCTTCGACAACAGCATTTATCGCGACTATCCAACTTGGCACCGAACTGGCGGTAATTCTTTATTTCGCCAAAGACATCTGGCGATTGATGAAAGCTTGGTTTAAGGGTTTATTTAACTTCTCTGCAAGGAAAGAGCAGGATTACAAACTGGCCTGGCTGGTAATAGTTGCCTCACTTCCAGTTGGATTAGCCGGATTAGCATTCAGACACTTCATTGAAGAAACCGTCAGAACACTTTGGGTAATTGCCTTCACCATGATAATTTTTGGAATTGTTCTTTTTATTGCCGATCGGTTTGGCAAACACACGAAAACAGTCAAAGATCTTAACTGGAGCTCAGCCTTGGTCTATGGCTTTGGTCAAATGCTCTCGGTAGTGCCTGGCGTTTCTCGATCTGGTGCAAGTATCAGCTTTGGGCTATTTGCTGGCTTCAAAAGAGTTGATGCTGCTCGCTTTGCCTTCTTGATTGGAATTCCAGCGGTGCTGGCAAGTGGAATCCTGCAATTTCAAGCCAGTTATCCAAATCTGGAAAGTAGTCAGTTGACCGGAACAATTGTGGCAACTGTTACATCATTCGTTGTTGGTTACCTCGTTATTGCTGGACTGCTGAAGTATCTAAACCGCGGCTCTTTTTTGCCCTTTGTGATTTGGCGGATAGCGGTAGGAATAATCCTGATTTTCTTGCTCAGCCTAGGCTTGGTTCAGGCCTAGCTTTCTTTATCGCCAGATTCTTTATTTTCGTTTTGCCTTAGAAACTGTTCAAACTCAAGCGCTAGAGCATCTGTGTTCATTTCTTCGGCTTCAGACTCATCGCGCGCTTTTTCTAAAGACTGAATGTAGTTGGCCAGGTCTTCATCACCTTCAACAAAGTCGTCAACAGATCTTTCCCACTCAAAGGCTGCGGTTAGTAAATCCTTGTGGTCGACGCTGAATTTTAAGAATATCTCTAAGTCATTAACCAGCGCTAAGGCGGCCTTTGGCGATGGCATTGAAGCGACATAGTGGGGCACCTGGGCCCAAATAGAGATCGTCGGTAAGCCGGCCTTCTCGAATGCGTGTCCTAAAACGCTCATGAACCCTGAACGGCCGTCGTAGTTACTTCTTTCTAACCCGTAGGCATTTCTAACAGCTGCTGACTGGCTATTCTTGTAAATCTTTATTGGGCGATTGTGGGGAGCTTCAGCAGCGAGCGAACCAAGCATTATGACTGAAGTTATCTCTCTATCTTCAACAATCTCTCTAATCTCATCGCGAAGGTAAGGCCACTGCAGCGCTGGCTCCTGACCGATTAAAAAGTAGAGGGAAAGATTGTTCTCGCGAACTTTGTCTTTTGACGGTCCCCACAACTCGATGCTCGGCCAGAGGAAATCTCTGTCGCCGTGCTCGTCTAAGACAATTACAGGACGCTGTCTTAGGTAATCAAAATATTCTGGATCGTCGAAGTTGAGCAAACGCTCTGCACCTAATTTTTCGCGAATGTAGTTTGCTGCTCCTGTAGCACCGGAACCAGCATCGGTCCAACCATCAAGAGCAACAACTAGGACTCTGCCGTTAAAGATGTTTACAGTTTCGCTCAAAAATCAACCATTTCGCCAACAAAGCTTCAGTTAGAAGACTTCTACCATTCTAAAGATTAGACTTTGCTCATAATGCTTAGAAGCAAGAAATTTGCCGTCTTATTTGACATGGATGGCACACTCATCGACTCAGAACCCTATTGGATGGAGAGCGAACAGGCTCTGGCCGCCGAACACAAGGGTAAGTGGACAACCGAGGATGGACTAGATGTAGTGGGCATGTCCCTAGACAAATCTTCGAGATTGCTAAAAGAGCGAGCGAATATCCCTCTAGAGCCTGAGGAAATCGTCGATGTGCTAACCGAAGAGGTGCAGAAGAAGCTTCGAAAAGTAGTCCCTTGGCGGCCAGGTGCTAAGGAGCTATTGCAGGATCTTCGCGAACATGGGGTAAAAACTGCTCTGGTAACTATGTCGATGCACAGAATGGCCCAGCAGGTTGTTGATGCAATTGAATTTTCAGCTTTTGACGTGATTGTTGCCGGTGATGATGTTAGAAACGGAAAACCTCATCCTGAGGCTTATCAAAAAGCGGCCGAGTTACTTGGTTTTGAACCAGGTCGCTGCATAGCCTTTGAAGATTCAGTGTCCGGTCTTACCAGTGCTGAACTAGCGGGAACGATTGCAATTGGAATTCCTCACATTATTCCTATACCCGAAAAGCCTGGTCGAATTCTTTGGCCAACATTGGCTGGGGTTAATTACAAGCAGTTACGAAAGCTAATTAAGTGAATCAGGCAAGAGGCAAAGGCCTGTTGAAAGCCGGGGAGCGAGTTCAACTAACTGGCCCTAAAGGCAGACTCAACACAATAACTCTGGCAAACGGAGCGGTCTTTGGAACGCATCGAGGAAACATTCGACACGATGACATTATTGGTAAGCCAGACGGTTCGGTTATTCAAAACGAATCAGGAACAGAATATTTAGTTCTTCGACCCTTACTCACCGACTTTGTCCTTTCCATGCCAAGGGGAGCAGCGATTGTTTACCCTAAAGATGCGGCAAGCATAATCACCATGGGGGATATCTTCCCTGGGGCTACAGTAATTGAAGCTGGAGTCGGTTCTGGTGCACTTAGCATGTATTTACTGAGGGCGATTGGCGAATCTGGAAAACTCATCTCTTTCGAACGTCGCGATGACTTCGCTGAGATTGCTAAAGCCAATGTCAGTAGCGCACTCGGATATAAGCCAGCTAACTGGAACGTGGTGGTTGGTAGTTTGCAAGATGAATTAGAAAAAGAGGTTGAGCCAGGAACCGTCGATCGCGTTGTGCTGGACATGTTAGCGCCTTGGGAATGTGTCAAATCTGTGAGTGCGGCACTAGCGCCGGGCGGGGTGTTGATCTGTTACGTGGCTACGGTTACACAGTTATCACGGGTGGCAGAAGAAATTAGAGCCTCAGGTGAATTCACTGAGCCCGCACCATTCGAAACTCTGTTTAGAGGTTGGCACCTTCAAGGGCTTGCCGTAAGGCCAGAACACCGCATGGGTGGGCATACCGGATTCATTCTTACCTCTAGAAAATTAGCGCCGGGGACTCTACTACCGAGCTTTACCAGACGTGCTAAGCCGGAATTCGATGCGGAGGATGTGGCTATCTGGAATGCCGAAACTCCAGTCGAAGCACCAGTAAGCGATAAAAAGGTAAGAAAGAACCTGCGTAAAGCGCAGCAGTCCGCATCATCAAGCCTGGCTAACGAGCCTGACGATGCCGAGTAAACTAGTCCAAAGCATCCAACGAGAAAGAACTCAAATGAAACATGTCCGCTTATTCGCAGTGCTAGTAGGCCTTGCAGCAATCCTCACCGGCTGCACCGCAGCGGATCCAAAAGTGGCAGCTTTTGAAGGAATCACACCTGCGTGTGAGAAATATGTTGGTGGTGCTGAAATCGACCAGGTAAAGGTAACCGCTGAAGCAGGAAAAATCCCAACCGTCGACTTTATTACAACGGATCCTGAGAAGAACATCGAGTCCAACCTTGCCAAAATAAAGAGTGCTCAGACCAAGGTTTACCGCGAGGGAACCGGACCAATGTTCACCGGCGACCAGATGGTACTTGCTGAGTATGCAGTTTTTAGCTCAACCACTGGCGCTCTTCTTGGCAATTCGCAGTTCAACGGAACTGACCCGGTTGCTGAAATATTTGATAAGGCTAACTCGCCGGTTTATTGCAACGCGATGTCTGGTATTCGTGAGGGATCGCTTTTCGCTTTCGCAACTC
>RHAS01000089.1 GCA_010028615.1 Actinomycetota bacterium | reverse complement strand
GGTCCTTAGCTCAGCGAAATCGGCCTATGTATCATTTTCAAGAAATGGACTGATTGGGCAGGGAAGCGGAAACTTTACTGCAGCGTTTGATGGTAAATCAATTACCCCAACGCGCATTTCAAGCTTCGAAGATTTTGTCGACCTATCGCCGAATGCAGTAACGGCTTTGGATCTCCAGCGTAAAGCAGTTATCTCGCAAATGTCTGGTGCCGACGTAGATCGCAAGAATTACCCTGGACTCGACTCCGCCGTAGCACTGTATTCAAATGAGTTTGGTCCGCTATCTGGGAATATCGGGTCAGGCCTAAAGATGTTCAATTTCGCGAATTATTTGTCAGCCTCGGCAGTTGAAACTTATCTCAAGTGCCCACACAAGTTCTTTGTAACTCGCATCTTGGGATTTAAGTTCGAAGACGATGACGATGAAGTTGAAACTCTTCGAGCGCTTGACTTCGGATCGATGGTGCACAAGTCCTTTGAGCTACTGCATCATTACTGCGTCGAAAACGATATGATGCCAGATTTTGGTGAACCTTATTCGCAAGCTGCTATTCAAGCGTTTAAGAGAATCTTCAATGAGCAGTGTGACGACATAATCCAGCGAGGTCAGGCGGGATGGTTACCACTTTTTGAGCAAAAACGACGAAACTTCCTTGCTCTGACCGAGCTCTACTTCGAGTTAGAACACGAGTTCCGTTCTATAGCCCCGAGAGCGAAATCAAATAGCCCCAAGATCCCTTTAAGAGCCGATTTGCAGTTGCGCCCGCACTTGGCAGAGTTCAGCTTTGACTCGCACGGCGTTATTCCATTAGAGATTCCCGTTATTTCGACTGGGGGAAATGCAATAACACTGAAATTTAAAGGCCAAATGGACCGTGTTGATAAGTCTCGGCCAGATGTACATGCCGGAGTAGTGGACTTCAAAACAAGTAAGGCGGGCACCATAGTCGCCTCGAAGGATGAGTTGGTTCAAGATCTTTTGTACTCCCATGCATTGCGTAAAAATCTCGTTGACTTTGCAAATGTTAGGTTCGTCTCTTTTGCATACATAACTCTGAACAACCCGAAAGATTCTCGGATCAAGAGAATACGCGAAGTAGATAAGAACCTTTACATTGATGAAGTTAACGGAGGGTATAAAGCCAACGAACTCATCGCCAAAATGAACGAAGTTAATCAGGCTCAAGATGCCGAGCTTTTGAAAATCTTAACTCGGTTCGTCGATGCCAACGAGCAAGGTCTATTCCCGCCGTTTGCGGAGAGCAAAAGCGCTGGTTACTGCGAAGTTTGTGCGGATTCCTTTGGAGATATTCGAGCAGAGGCCATTTACAAGAAGGTTCCAAAGTAAATGTCGATTGTAAGTAGGAGAGATTAAGATGAGCCCAGAGCCAATCGATCAAGAGGTTCGTAATCGAATTATCAAAAACACCCACCATTCCCACTTCGTGACCGCTGGTGCAGGTGCTGGTAAGTCAACAAGCATCGTTGAACGTATGATCACACTTATTTGTGATCCTGAGATTAAAAACCACATTCGGATGGACCAGTTAGTAGCGGTGACTTTTACTGAAAAGGCTGCGGCAGAACTAAGGCATAAGTTACGTGAAAAGCTGGCGAAGCGCATCACCAAGTTAGATCCAGGATCAGACGCCTATCAGAACGCCGTAGCTGGCTTGGCAGAGATTGATAACGCTGCAATAGGCACTATTCACAGTTTTGCCCTTCGCCTTCTTCGTCAGTATCCCCTGGAAGCCGGTTTGCCACTAGGGTTCTCGGTTATTGACGCTGGCGAGGCAAATAAAGCTTTCAGACAGGTAAGTCAAGAGATCTTGGCTGAACTTTTTGTACCGGAGAATGCCCAAAAGATAGACAAGCTTGCAGAATCTCAAATTGGACTAAATGAGTTGATGAAATTTGTTGAAGAGATTGGAAAGAATTACTTCAAACTCAAAGGCTGTGACTTTCTCAGTGTAGGCCCAAATCCAGAAGAGCTTGAACCAATCATTCGTGAGTGGGCCAAGTTTGCTCATGAAAAATTCCATAGCGCTTTGGAATCCCGGAGAGAGGCGGGTCTAATTAACTTTGATGATTTGCTTATACTTGCTCACGATTTAGTTACCGGAGATGCGGCTACAGCTTTGGAGGTTCGCAAGAGCTTAGAGAAGAAATATAAGTTCTATGTTGTTGACGAATTCCAAGATACCGACCCGGTTCAATGGCAGATGATTTTGAGCCTGGTCTCCGCCCCGGATAAGCAAGAAGACGGACCTATTTCTGGAAAGTTAGTTGTCGTAGGCGACCCTAAGCAGTCAATCTACAAATTCAGAGGCGCAGACATAGCCAACTTTGAGCGGGTTAAGGCGCAAGCCGCCAAGCTTTGGGGGGAAGACAACCAGCAGAATTTAGTCGCAAACTTTAGGTCTCAACCTAAAATTGTTGAATTTGTTGACTCGTTGTACAAAGATAAACCACCTGTTCTTGGTACTGAATTCGAGTCTATGCACGCCGAGGTGTTGGGAACAGAAGATCAAGGAGTTTTTGTTTTAGACCCAGGCGAGCATGTTACGAGATATAAAGATGACCCTAAGTATTATAAGGAAGTCCGAGAGCCAGCTGAACGGCGAGCTGTCGCCGCTGTAATTCAAGGAATTGTTGGAAAGAAATTTATTACTCCGCACAAGGATGAAGGCGGTGAGCGAAGACTAGTAAAGTACTCAGATATCGCCCTTCTTTTGCCAGCAAGAACCAGCTTGGCAGAGCAAATTCAACTGTTTGAAGAATTGAATATTCCAATTAAATCCACCGATGGTACTGTGGTTTACTCAAGACCGGCTGTAAGAAGCCTTGTTTCAGCGCTCCGAGTTATCGCGGGATCTGTAAATGGTAGAGATCTCTGGTGGACCTTGAAGTCTCCCCTATTTGGAATTGACGACAAAACATTACTTGAGTTTAGAAACAACAAAAATTTCTGGCCTGTCCCAATCTCTTCGTTTAATCTGGAAAAAGTCGCAGATCAGGACAGTTCAGTCGCAAAGGCCCTTAGTTACTTGTTGGATTTATACGAGACTAAACGTACTGCTCAACCCTCGGAGCTTTTGGAGATTCTCTATGAACATACTTTGCTTCACCAAAGCTTAGACCAGTTAGTGTCTGCGAGATTTGAGCATTCCTGTGTCCGAATGGTTATTTTGCATGCAAAGCAGTGGGAAGCTTCTGGTGGTTCCGGCATCCTTGATTACATTGACTGGCTAAATCAAATGGAAGAAGAAGATGTTAGAGAGAATCTGCCCAGCCCAGATGTAAAAGATGTAGACGCCATCACAATATCGACCATGCACTCGGCTAAGGGCCTTGAGTATGAAGTGGTCATCCTAGGTGGGATGAAACATGGAGTTGTTGTTAAGCTGCCGATGTGTTCTGTAGGGCCACGCGGGACATTTGAATACCAGTTTTACATCGGGCTTGGCAAGACTCTGTCCAGAAAAGAAGTTTATTCAAGAGACTACTATGACCACTGTCTGGAGATTGAAAAGAACTTAGTAGAGAGAGAGCAGCAAAGACTGCTTTATGTTGCCGCCACGCGTGCCAAAAGTTACCTCTACTATTCAATATTTCACCAGGGATTAAACAAAGATAAAGAGTATTTTGGTAATCCCTGGTCAAGTTACACTCGAGCTCAAGTGTTAGAAGCGGTAAGCAAGGGTGCGGCAATGCCTCTAACCGAAGAGGAGATGGTACCGACTCCAGCAACTTTCTCCTATATTCGGAAACCCGCTTTAGTTCTAGAAGGCACTGAACATACTCAAAAGCTTGCTAAGGCAGCAAGTCTTTCGAGCACCTCAACCATTCATAAGCCTAGCGATGGCGAATCAAAGATTGAATTTTATAGTGAAGCTTTGGAACAGGCCGCCGCTTATGGAACAGCCTTTCACGCCATTATGGAAGACATTTCTTTCAGAAACTTTGATCCGAGTTGGAATAGGCTGCCACAGAAAATCCACCAGCGAGCTAAGGAATTTAAAGTACCTGCTCGTGTTGAAGATCTAGTACGCGACGTGACTGCCGCATTGGCAACTGATTTGATTGCTAGAGCTAGAACTTCTGGTTGGGTTCAGTCTGAGCAAGCGTTGACTGGCTTTATAGGTGAAAATTACACTTCGGGCGTAGCTGATCTCTACTTCGAAGACATCGCCCTTGGGGGGCTAGTGGTCGTTGATTACAAGACCAATGCCACCCTACCGAAAGAAGTAATTGAGAAATACAGAAAGCAACTCAGCGATTATGCGGTGCTTTTGGAAAATGCTACCGGTAAGAAAGTTGTCCAGCGATACTTACTGCATGTTCAGGCTGGAATCGCTAGGGAAGAAGCTGTTTAGCGTTCCAAGATTATAGGAACCATCCAGGGCCTTAGACGTTTTTGAGCCCTTTTATTGTTCAGCAGGACAACAGTTTTTTCAACACCTGCTGGCTTTTTATCTGGCCAGTCTGTTTCACCATCCGTAATTACAACTATTATGTCTGGAGTTTTCTTGAGGCTCATCGCAGCATCAAATCCCATAACTAGATTGGTCCCGCCATCCGTTTCGGGTT
>RHAS01000088.1 GCA_010028615.1 Actinomycetota bacterium | reverse complement strand
GAAAATAATTGATGATTGATCAAAACCAAAAGCTAGTGTTCCTAGCACTGCACCGAAGGTAAAGACACCGGCTAGACCATCACGATAAATTGCACTGGAAATTAGAAACTTAAGTGTTTCTGGTGCTTGAGCGCGAAGAGTCTTTAATTGACCCCAAAGCTTTCCATAAGATGCCACGATTGATTCTTTTTCAGCGGTAGCTTTTTTAGGAATCTCAGGAACAAACAACATAAGTGGAATAGAAAACACTAACGTCCAAATTGCACAAAAAACAAATATTGCTCTGATATTTAGTGATCCATCGGTTGGGATCACCGGGTTTTCTGGAAGCACGAATGCAATCAATGAAACCATCAACAGGATGATTCCACCGACGTAACCGAGCGCCCAGGCAAAACCAGATATCTTTCCAATGTTGGATTCTTTAGTAACACCTTTGAGCATCGCGTAGTAGTTAATAAATGCAGATTCCTGCACCACAGAACCTATGGCGTAAAGAACTAATCCAGATAGAAAAAATTCAGGCTTTGGTTCGACAAAGAACGAAGCAATCATGACGCCAACCAGCATGTAGGTGTTGATTACTAACCAGAATTTACGTCGACCGTTTTCATCAGATCTACGACCAAGCACAGGCGCAATCAGAGCTAGCACTACACCGGCAATCGCTGTTGCCCAGCCGATGGCTTGATCTGGATTTTGAGCTGCCGTGGCAACGGCACTGGCCAGATAGACCGGGAATATAAAGGTCTGCATGATGGTGGGATATGGCTGTTCAGCCCAGTCCCATAGCATCCAAGAAAAGGTCTTCAACTTTGAATTTGCTGTCGTCATAGCCCCTAGTTTGGTAGGAATATGTGCGTTTTTGTGGCTATTTTGGCAACAATTCATTACCAGTTAGCCTTGAGCGAACTTGAGCCGACTGGACTCAAGAATACTTGACAGAGAACTTGGTTTAAGTGAAACTTGAGTCAACAAGGCTCAAGTTTGAGTCTTTGATTGCGGCCCAGAATGGGCGGATCTATAAAGGAGAACAAATAAATGGCACGTGCAGTAGGAATTGACCTGGGTACCACCAACAGCGCAGTAAGCGTATTGGAAGGTGGCGAGCCCACAGTTATTGCTAACGCAGAAGGCTTCAGAACCACCCCATCGGTAGTGGCTTTCACTAAGGATGGACAGGTTCTGGTTGGTGAGACCGCCAAGCGTCAGGCAGTAACCAACGTCGATAGAACAATCTCATCCGTCAAGCGTCACATGGGTACTACCTGGAGCTTTGATGTTGATGGCAAGAAATACACCCCGCAAGAGATCTCATCTCGTATCTTGATGAAACTCAAGAGAGATGCTGAGACCTACCTGGGTGAACCAGTAACCGATGCGGTAATTACCGTACCGGCATACTTCAACGACGCAGAGCGTCAGGCTACTAAGGAAGCTGGTGAAATCGCAGGTCTAAATGTTTTGCGTATCATCAACGAACCAACCGCAGCAGCTCTCGCATATGGTTTGGACAAAGGTAAAGAAGACGAACTGATTCTGGTCTTTGACCTAGGTGGTGGAACCTTCGACGTATCGCTTCTTGAAGTTGGTAAAGACGATGGCTTCTCTACAATTCAGGTAAGAGCAACCGCAGGTGATAACCGCCTCGGTGGTGATGACTGGGATGCCAGAGTTGTTGAGCACCTAACCAAGAAGTTCAAAGACACCACCGGTGTTGATGTGTCGAAAGACAAGATTGCACTGCAGCGACTAAAGGAAGCTGCTGAGCAAGCTAAGAAAGAACTTTCACAATCTATGTCAACAACTGTTCAGCTACCTTATCTGTCGCTGACAGAAAATGGTCCAGCTAACCTAGATGAAACAATCACTCGAGCACAATTCGAGCAGATGACTTCAGATCTACTTGAGCGCACCAAGAAACCATTCAACGATGTAATCAAAGAAGCTGGCATCAAAGTCGCTGACATTGATCACGTTGTTCTAGTTGGTGGATCAACACGTATGCCACAGGTTGCCGAACTAGTGAAGCAACTAACCGGTGGTCAAGAACCAAACAAGGGTGTGAACCCTGACGAGGTTGTAGCTGTTGGTGCATCGCTGCAGGCTGGTGTGCTAAAGGGTGAGCGTAAAGATGTTCTTTTGATTGACGTCACTCCGCTATCTCTAGGTATTGAAACCAAGGGCGGCATCATGACTAAGTTGATCGAGCGTAACACCGCTATCCCAACTAAGCGCTCAGAGGTATTCACTACCGCTGACGATAACCAGCCTGCAGTTAGCATCCAGGTATTCCAGGGAGAGCGTGAGTTCACTCGCGATAACAAGTCGCTTGGAAACTTTGAGCTAACTGGTATCGCACCTGCTCCTCGCGGTATCCCACAAATCGAAGTCACCTTCGACATTGATGCTAACGGTATCGTTCACGTCTCTGCCAAGGATAAGGGAACCAACAAAGAGCAGTCGATGACTATCACCGGTGGATCATCCCTTTCCAAGGAAGACATCGAGAGAATGGTTCGCGATGCTGAAGAGCACGCCGCTGAAGATAAGAAGCGTCGTGAAGAAGCAGACACCCGTAACCAGGGCGAGCAGATGGTCTACCAGATCGAGAAATTGATCAAGGACAACGACCAGAAGCTATCTGAAGAGATCAAGACCGAAGTTCAGGCCGACGTCGATGCTCTAAAGACTGCTCTAGCTGGCGAGGACTTTGATGCAGTGAAGAGCTCCATTGAGAAGCTAAACCAGTCTCAGTCCAAGCTAGGCGAAGCCATCTACGCAGCGGCAGCCCAGGAAGCCCCAGCCGAAGAGGCCTCAGCAGAAGATGTCGTCGATGCCGAGGTTGTTGAGGAAGAGGAAGCCAAGTAATGTCGGATGAGTTTGAGTCGGCACCGGAAGGTGCCGGCTCACCAGCCGACCCGCTAGATCAGGAACTAGCCGATCTGGTGGATCAGGTTGGTCCTATTAGCAAAGAGGCAGAACTTGAGACAGACCTCAAGCGCATCTCGGCCGAGTTCACCAACTACAAAGCCAGGGTTGAGCGTGATCGCGATGTCTCACGTAATGCTGCTATCGCGGAGGTGATCAGAGCATTACTTCCAGCACTTGATGATTTGGCTTTAGCCGAATCACACGGTGATCTAGAAGGCTCACCGCTTCAAGCGGTAGCCAGCAAGATTCGAGCTGCTGGAGAAAAGTTTGGTTTGGTTTCTTTTGGAGCTAAGGGTGAAATCTTTGATCCTGAAAAACACAATGCTTTGATTCAAACTCCTAATGCGGAAGTTAAAGAAACTGTAATTGCCGATGTGATATCCGCCGGATACATGCTCGGCGATAGATTGATTCGTCCAGCCATGGTCGCAGTTTTTATTCCAGAAGAGAAGTGATCTAGATGGCAAGTCAAGATTGGTTAGAAAAAGATTTCTATAAAGTTCTTGGCGTAGCTAAAGATGTTTCAGATTCTGAACTAAAAAAGGTTTATCGAAAGCTAGCTAGGAAATATCACCCCGATTCAAATCCTGGTGATCAAAAAGCTGAAGCGAAGTTCAAAGAAATCAGCGAAGCTTACTCAGTGCTATCTGATAAAGAGCAGCGTAAAGAATACGATGCAATCAGAGCAATGGGTGGTGGGGCCCGATTCACCGCACCTAATGGAGCAGGCGGACAATCTACTCAAGGCTTCGAAGATGTCTTTGCCAATCTCTTTGGTGGTCGCGGCGGTTTTGGCGGCTTCGGCGGTTTTGGTGGGCCAATGCCGGGTAGTGATTTAACAGCAGCAACATCGATTCCTTTTATTGATTCAGTTAATGGCACCACAATCAAACTTTCCTATGAAGGTCTTGCTCCAATCAACGCAAAAATTCCTGCCGGTGTGATGGATGGTCAAAAGATTAAACTGCGCGGCAAGGGCCAGCCTTCACCTAATGGCGGACCGAACGGTGATTTGATAATTACCGTGAGTGTAAAGCCGCATCCGGTATTTAGTCGTGACGGTAATAACCTACGAATTACAGTTCCAGTAACATTTGCTGAAGCGGTTTTAGGAGCAACTATCCAAGTGCCAACTTTAGGCGGCGATCCGGTAAAGCTAAAAGTTGCACCAAATACCCCTAACGGCAGAGTGCTAAGAGTTAAAGGTAAAGGTGTTCAGTCGAGTAAGGGGATTGGCGATCTCCTTGCCACAGTAGAAGTGCTAGTGCCAGCACATATCTCAGACAAGGCTGCTAAGGCCCTAGCCGATTTTGATGAATTATTGCCGAATGAAGATCCAAGGGCGGATCTGATTAACCGAGCAGGACTTTTGTAGTGGAAAACATCGACCCAGACTTTCCTTTCCTGACTATCGCCGCTGCGGCTGAGTTAGCCAGAATGCACCCCCAGACGCTAAGGCAGTATGACCGAATGGGCCTGGTAAAACCGTCCAGAACTGCAGGCCAATCAAGGCGCTATACCTTGCGAAACGTTGCGCAATTAGCCGAGGTGGCCAAGCTATCCCAGGAAGGTGTATCACTGGTAGCTATTAGAAGGATTATCGAGCTGGAAAATCAAGTGATCGACCTAAAAGCCGAATTACAAGAAATGCAAAGAATTGTTGATCGATTAATGGCAAGCCAACCGGGAGCTAGGGTCTTTGCTGTTGGCGATGCCGAAACCGTCATCTTGCCAAGCGGTAAACGC
>RHAS01000087.1 GCA_010028615.1 Actinomycetota bacterium | reverse complement strand
CTAAGTCCTTATGTTGATAAATACTTCGAGGATGTTCTTAAGATCTGGAACAGTAAGACTTTCAAGATGGCCGAGTATGCAATTGTTAATCTCTACCCAATCTCACTGGCTTCCAAAGAACTAGCCGAGAAGACCAGGGCATTTTTAGATACTGCCGAGATTGTTGCGATTCCTGCGCTGCGCAGATTGTTGGTTGAAAACCTAGATCCAATTGACCGAGCATTGAAAGTTCAAGCCAAAGATAACTAAGCATGAATAGTTCTATCCTTCCTGACTGGCTTGTCGATCTTTACTCCGAATGGGGTTCAGGTATTCGCATCCTGCTTGCCATAGTTGCAGCACTAATCCTGCGTGCAATCTTGCAATTTATGATTCGCAGAATCGTCAAAGGCGTGGCAAGGCAGGTCCGCAAAGATGGAACTGAATCTCCATTAGCCCAGGCTAGATTGCTGCAGCGAACCAAAACCATTGGTTCTGTGCTTGGCAATCTAGCAACCTGGGGGCTAACCTTCACGGTTATCTCGATAGCACTTACCGAGATTGGCGTTTCGGCGGGAGCTATTGTCGCTGGTGCTGGAATCTTAGGAGCCGGTCTAGGTTTTGGTGCCCAGTCACTTATTAAGGACCTTATCTCCGGCTTGTTTATCGTCTTTGAAGACCAGTTCGGGGTTGGCGATTCTGTTGATCTGGGCCAGGCCACCGGCGTGGTTGAGAGCGTCGGTCTTCGAGTTACCACCGTAAGAGATATAGAAGGAACCGTCTGGTTTGTCAGAAACGGTGAAATCTTGCGAGTCGGCAATCAAAGTCAAGGTTGGTCAAGGGTTGTCATCGATGTTGCCCTGAACTACGGAGCAGATTTAGCTAAAGCGCAAGAGGTTATGCGAAGGGCAGCTTTAGAAACTGCTAAAGCACAACCAAAGCTTGTCATCGACAGCCCTGAAATCTGGGGTATCCATGCACTAAGCGGTGACCAAGTAGTTATCCGCTTGGTGCAAAAGACCAAACCAGAAACTAAAGATCAATTAGCTCGTGAACTTAGAGCAAATCTAAAACTTGCCTTGGATAAGAACAAGATCAAGTTAGCTTCTGGAAGCAATGCAATTTATCTGAATCTCACCAACCGATGAATGACGCTACCGGCAAAGACGATCAGTTTGAAGATCGCGAACGGGTTGAAACACTTCGATTGGTCACTAACAAAGGTGAAGATGTCGAAGGAAACCTTTATGAACTTGTCGGCGGTAAGAAGTTCTTTGAAAATCTCTGTATAGCTTTCTATGCCGGTGTAAAAGATGATGAGCTTCTTAGACCGATGTATCCAGAAGAAGATCTAGGTCCAGCTACTTTAAGGCTGCAACTCTTTCTGGAGCAATATTGGGGTGGCCCAAAAACTTATCAAGAACTCCGTGGACACCCGCAACTTAGAATGCGTCACTCCCCATTTAAGATAAATCCCGCCGCCAGAGCGGCATGGCTTAAGCACATGCGTAAAGCACTAGAAGATCAAAAACTTCCACCACTTTATGAAAATCAGATGTGGGCATATCTTGATCGTGCGGCAACTGCAATGCTAAATACGATGGAAGATTAGTTATTCATCGCAACATAGTCGATGGCAATTCTAGATAACACATGGCCGTGTTTTGCGCTGAGTCTTATCCAATCGCCAGAGACATACCAGGGAACCTGCTCCCCTTCAGTTAGAAAGCCAAGCCCTGCTGCAACAAAAGCTGCTCCCATTGGAATTGGATTTTTGTAATCAAAGGCCCTACCCCAAATCTCTGCCCTTACTCTTGCAGCGATAGGTCCACCAACTGAGGCAGGAAGTGTCTCGGCCACCTGCGCAACACCTTTTCGTGCAATGTCAGTTAGCTCTTCTTGGCTTAATTCGCCTTGCTGCTCCCAACCAGTTCTAGTTGGGGTTTCGGTTGACCAAGCCACTGTGACTTGCGCCTCGGGTAAGCAGATCTGGTTTGCCGCTAATTTTCTTTCTTGGTCATTGAGCTTTTTAACCAGGCTGAAATTCTCCTCAGTCTCCTCACCTTTGAGTAAGGCGAGCACGCTGCTGATATGGAAACTGGCATCAAATTCGGCCGGTGTTTCCAGCTGCATAGTCCGAAGACCAAGAATTAGCGGCGTGTGCTCTAGCATCTCCTCGGTTGCAATTGGTGCCACATAAACGGTCAATACCTCGCCATAGGCTCTAAATCGAACAGCACCTGAGTTATCTAGCTTTTTAGCGCGCTCGAGATAGCGAATCAGGTCGGCAACATCCGAATCTTCGGGGAATGTAAAACAGTTAGTCATCTCCTAACTAAACTACCTGTTGAGGGCCAATCGACGAAGATGTGGAGGGCCAGGTTGTCCGAAAGTATGCCAATAGCCGAGGATCCGCTAGGTGAACTGCTACAAACTCTCAATCTAGAGCAGGCTGCCAGAACCAGAGAAGACATATTTATCGGTCCATCCAATTTCATGCCAACCGGGCGAGTCTTTGGTGGTCAGCAAATTGGGCAAGCACTTGTTGCAGCATCAAGAACCGTTGAACCAGATCGCAAAATACATTCGATGCACGGATACTTTCTACGCGGTGGAAAAATCGATTCCCCCATTACCTACTCCGTTGACCGAATTAGAGACGGAAAATCTTTTAGCACTAGAAGAGTTCAGGCCTACCAAGATGGCGAACCGCTTTTCTCCTCAATCTATTCATTCCAAGTTGAAGAGCGTGGACTAGAGCACCAAGACACACTGCCCGAAGGAATTCCAGATCCAGAATCGCTTCCACCGCTCAAAGAATTGATGGAAGTGATGAAAGACAATCCTGCAGCGCAGTATTGGGCTAAAGGACGACCATTTGATATGCGTCACATCGAAAAATCAATCTACTTCTACGTCGAAGGTGAGCATGTTGCCCATCAGGCAATCTGGTTCAAAACAATCGGGCCGCTGCCCGATGACCAAATAATCCACAATGCCGCGCTTGCCTACGCTAGCGACTACTCGTTATTAGAGCCAATTTACCGGCGTCACGGTTTGGTTTGGTCACATCCAGGGTTAATGGTTGCCAGCTTAGATCACGCCATGTGGTTTCACCGACCAGCAAGAGCCGACCAGTGGCTACTTTATGTTCAAGACTCACCTAATGCCAGAGGTGGAAGAGGTTTAGGCCTAGGCAAAATTTTTAATCGCGCGGGCGAGCTAGTTGCCACAGTGGCCCAAGAAGGTTTGGTTCGAATTCCAGCAGAGGAATTAGCCCAGCATTAGTCGCGAGTTAGACGACGATATTTAGAACGATGCGGCTTGGCTGCTTCTGGACCTAAACGCTCAATTTTGTTTTCCTCGTAGGACTGGAAGTTACCTTCAAACCAGTACCAGTTATCTGGGTCATCATCATTACCCTCGTAGGCCAGGATATGTGTTGCAACCCGGTCAAGGAACCAACGATCGTGGGTAATCACAACAGCGCAGCCAGGGAAATCAAGCAGAGCATTTTCAAGTGAGGAAAGTGTCTCAACATCCAGATCGTTTGTTGGCTCATCCAGAAGCAATAGGTTTCCACCCTGTTTTAGCGTCAAGGCGAGATTTAGCCTGTTGCGCTCACCACCGGAAAGCACACCAGCTGGTTTTTGCTGATCTGGACCTTTGAAACCGAAGGCAGCAACATAGGCTCGTGATGGCATGGTGACATTACCTACCTGCAAGAAATCAAGTCCATCGGAAACTACCTCGAACAGCGTCTTATTGGGATCGATACCTGCTCTTGATTGGTCAACGTAAGAGATCTTTACCGTTTCACCGATTTTTAGCTCGCCACCATCTAACGGTTCTAGTCCGACAATGGTCTTGAACAATGTTGATTTACCGACACCGTTTGGACCGATTACTCCAACAATCCCGTTTCTAGGCAGTGAAAAAGATAAGTCACTGATTAGCGATCGACCCTCAAAACCTTTTTGAATGTTTTTAGCTTCCAAAACAATGTTGCCTAGCCTAGGGCCAGGTGGAATTTGAATCTCTTCGAAATCAAGTTTTCTGGTGCGATCTGCTTCCGCTGCCATCTCTTCATATCTAGCCAAACGTGCTTTTGATTTAGTCTGTCTGGCCTTTGGTGAGGATCTAACCCACTCAAGTTCGTCCTCTAAGCGCTTAGCTAATTTGGCATCTTTCTTACCTTGAACTTCTAGACGCTCGGCTTTCTTTTCAAGGTAGGTTGAGTAGTTTCCCTCGTATGGATAAGCGCGACCGCGATCAAGTTCCAAAATCCATTCGGCAACGTTATCTAGAAAATATCTATCGTGGGTAACTGCCAAAACTGCACCTGGATACTTGGCCAGGTGCTGCTCTAACCAGAGCACAGATTCTGCATCTAAGTGGTTAGTTGGCTCATCTAGGAGTAATAGATCTGGTTTTTCTAAAAGCAATTTACAAAGTGCAACGCGACGCTTCTCACCACCGGAAAGAAAATTAACCGGCGTATCCCCCGGCGGGCAGCGAAGGGCGTCCATCGCCTGCTCTAGCTGGTTATCAAGATCCCAGGCATCGAGATGATCAATCTCTTCCTGGAGAGTTCCCATTTCGGCTAGCAGAGCATCGTAATCAGCGTCTGGTTCGGCCATCAGCGCTGAAACTTCATTGAAGCGATCTAGTTTGGCTTTAATGTGAGTTACGGCTTCTTCGACGTTTCCTAAGACAGTCTTCTCTTCATTTAGCGGAGGCTCTTGAAGC
>RHAS01000086.1 GCA_010028615.1 Actinomycetota bacterium | reverse complement strand
GAACCAACAATCAGAAGAACCAGCGAGACAGCTACGATAATTCCGAAGCGCCACCAATCCACCTGACGTAGTTCTGGTTCACCTAGGGCTTGAATTGTCAAGAACAGAGACGGCACCAAAGCAACCGCAACTGGAATACCAAGATAGATATAGGAACTATCTGGAATCCGTTCGGCCCTGCGCAGCAAACCGAAGAGCACAAACAAAATTGTTGCAATAACTAATGAACGAAGCGATACTGCGACATCAAGATCACCGCTGTCTTCAGCTCTGACCCATGAAATTGGGAGAACTACCAGCGCTAAGCCAGTACCACCTGCGATGGTAGCGCCGAGATTTCCTTGGCGGATACCGAGAACCAGCGCCACTAATCCAACAACAAGAACTAGCACGATGCGCGTAATTTCTGCCGGTAGTAATTCGCCGAACTGTTTGTCGATAGATGAGTATGACTGGATTATTGATGGCAGCAATAGAGCAGTCAATGGTAATCCTGCAGTTATCAGCGAAGTTCTAAACTCAACTACTTTTCGCAATTGCAAATTACCTAGAACAATTCCGACTGTGAGAGCTACGGTGTAGAGCTCTGGGCCTTCGAAACTAACTAGCTTCGCTGTTACAAGAACCTGAACCAGTGTTAGTAGTGTTCCGACAACTCCTAGGTAACTTGCTATCGCCCAAGCCAAAACTTTTTGTTGGCCAAGTTTCCAATAGGTATATCCGGTGAAGAGTGCAAATGAAAGTAGCAACCTGGTAAGGCTATTGACCTGATCAATACCTTGATTAACCGAATAAACAATTGACACCACAACTGGAAGCAGCACAGGAATATCTACCCTGAGTAGTTGCAGCCTCGTCTTTGCAAGTTCTACCCGCTTAGCCAAGAAGATCGAGCCAATCACCAAGGAGAGTGAAACAAGCACTGTATAGAGCTCAGGGTAGTTCGAAGAAGTTAGCCACTGGGTTTGCAATTGATGCCCAGCTACTAGGGAACCGATACCGCCGGTAATGTAACCGACGATAACCCACTGGATGCGCTTTTCGGCCACCGATCGCCAGTAGGCAAAGCCAGCAGCTACCAGCAGAGCAAAACTGATCCTGCTGAGTGCGGTATCGCTGCTATCTAATGTGTTTAGTCCCTTAGCTAGTTGGAGCAAAAGCAAGACCAATACTGGGATGTCCCAGCCGGTAACTGCCTTGGTTGACTTGTCTAGGCTGCGGTTGAAAAGCGTCGGTATCGCTAATGCAAGGCCGATTGGCAACCCAAAGAGCTCGGCTGCAAACCCAGCGTCTTGGAAGTTCTCAACCAGGTAAAGGTTCAAAAGAACAGCCACAGCTGTTGGGCCTGCGTAGCTGAGGAAGAACCAGCCCTGGGTAACTTGACCGTTCTCCCCAGCGCTAACCTGAGCCAGTTGGCGAAGGGTAATCAGGCTAAATACAGCTGCAATCAACATTTGTTGAAGCAGAACTGTGTTTCTGTCACCAAGAGAGGTAAAACTGACAAATGCCAAGACTAAATAAACCAGCCCGTTTACACGGAATGTTTGCTTCATGGTCTCACTGATCTTGCGTTCAGCGAGTCCGGCACTAATCAACGCAATTGCAACTAATTCAATTAGTCCGATCAGTGCTTGGTTTCCAACTTTCCAAGCCTCGTAGTTGAAGGCAATAGAAATCACTGTTACTACAAATAGCGAAGCGAAACTGAAGTAACCGAGGTTTTTTGCTTGCGCGCGCTTAGTAACAAATAGCTGAATCAGATTCACTAGACCGACTAAAACTAGAGCAACTAGTAGGTTTGCCCATGTTTCGAGCACCTGTCTAAGTGGATCTAGGGAGAGCAATGTTCCAAGAATTGTCAGACCGTAGGCGACATAGCTTCTGGTTGCATCCTTACCCAGCCAAGCAAGAATGTAGTTTGCCAATGACAGCAAAAGAAGAACAGCCGTTACAAAAGATAAATCTGAAAGTGATTTAACACTGGCAACCAAAACAGCGGCTAATCCGATTTGGAAGATGTAGCTGTATAAGTTAAACCAGGTCTTCGCTTCTTGGAGGCCACCCTTTACTAGCTGAGCAAGTATTCCAACTGCGAATGAAGATGCACCGAGCATCGCAACTAGATTTAGATATTCGCTCGCACTAGTAGCGGAAATTGGCACTGTGATTGACAGCGTGAATATCCCGGCAAGAACTGCAATGCCACGATGAATCTGATCGCTTTGGGTTATTTCATGACGTCTGGCAATCATCGCTGTGATTGGTGAATACAGCACTAAAGCAAGAATCAGCCCAAGAGCAATAAATGCATAACTCAAACTTGCCAATTCAAACTGTCCGTTGGTGCGCAAGCCAAAGGCAAGAAGTGCAAGACCGAGCGCGTGAGAAATTGTCGAGGTGATGTTATTAAATGCCTTGTAGCTAAACCACTGTTGCAGCAGGAGTGAGAAACCAAAAAGCACAAGCAAGGTGCCCAGAGCCAACAGCAGTTCACTGGAGATTGTTGCCTCCGGGATGTACCAAACTAGCCAGGATGCCAGTAGCGAATACTGGGCGGTGGTAACGGCCTTTGGGTGGGCAGCCACACGGCTGAACTTTGCTCCGAGAATTACTGCAACAAAGGCGAGCAGTGCTGTTCCAACTACACCAAGCCATAGGTTTTCGACTCGGTGCACCCAGGCATTTAGCGCTAGAGCGGTAGCGGTGAAGCCAACGATGTGCTCTAAGTTATTGATTCGTTCCTGAAGCTTTTTATCTGAAGTTAGTCCATCAACCCATTTTGCTTGGAAGCCACCGGCGACCAGCCATACTGCAGCAAACAGGCTAAATGAAACCGGCTCGATAGCGAAACCGCCAACCAAGAAGCTGTAGAGGGTGTAGCCGATACCGAGCACTGCTAGAGCTGAAGTAGCAACCAGAGTAAAGCGCTCGAGTGCAACGGCCTCACGTTGGGCCAGATCTTTTTCATAGGAAGCATCTGGGTTATCTTTGGTAATTTCAAACTTGAAGCTTCTAACCGACTTACTTAGCAGAGCAAGCACTACGGCAGCGGCGACGTTGACGGTTGCGAATAAACCAAAAGAGCCCTGCTCGATATTTGCCGCTTCCCTAATTGGGCCAAATGCAAAAAACAGAGTTGATGTAGTAAATCCAACTAGAGAAATAACTTTCCAACCAAAGTTAGCTTTGAACCTAGCAAGCACCCAAGCGATTATCGAAACTAATAAGAAGTCGGTTGCCCACCACCATGCCGGTGCGCGATCCCAAACAAATGCCAGTGCAGTACCATCTAGGACAATTGTGCCAAGCACCAGGAAGGTAGCTAACTGCATCGCAGTGGAGAATGCGGCCATAAAGTTAGCCAGCATCACTGAGAATCTTCTTCCCCAGAAAGCCATGAACCCGGTTGCTAGAGCAATCGGAATTGTGACAGTTAGGTAGAACCATGGTTCTGAGTTATTACTAACCTGCACCTGCACGAAGATTGATGCGGCAACCGCAATCAAAATGCTCGCACCAATGATTAGCCACTGCTGTGGAGCAAGCGAAACTTTATTGCGTTTGACAACTTCCTTAACCGGCTTTACAACTTTTGCAGCAGGTGCAGTTGTGCTCGGCATCGGCTGAGCTGCCGGTCTAGCGGCTGGACCACTCGCAGCAACTCGTGGTTTAGCTGGAACATTATCTGGCACGGCGACTCTAGGAGCATTCTTAATTGCTTGTAGTTGACGCCAGGTGTCATCTAGTTGGCTTTGAGTGTCGGTCAATTGCTTACGCAACTTTGCATACTGGCGCAGCAGGGCAGTTTCAAACTCATGGCCACAAGGGCAGACAACTCTCTGTTTGCCCTTTAGATCTTCTGCCGAGAAAGTGTGACTACAAATCGAAGTGGCATACTCACCAGATTCAGGAACACTGACCGATACTGCTGGTGCTAAGTAGCCTGCTGCTGGAGCTACATAGGACGATTGGCTAACGGGCTGAACTGGAACACCGGTGCTGCGGATTTTCTTGTTCGATCTGTTTACTAAGACAACAATCACACCGATTAGCAAGGCAAACGCAATTATCCCTGCCCCCATGGCTGACAGGGCAATTAGCACCCCCAGACCAAGTAGAACCGAACAGGTAATCCCAAAGCAGTTCGAACCGCTCATGGATGAATTAGAAGTATTGGACATAATAAACTCCCCCCTGCTTTGAATTTTAGTAAGTGCTAGAAAACTAACCAAGTCCAGGCTAATTATGAAACAGTTTGTTACTCAACTGTAATTAGCCTGAATACGAGATCCATTACCTCTTATATAGAGTTTGTCTCATTAACCGGAATTGCCTAACGCTTCCAATTCAGGTCTAGTAATCTCGGTTTTATCACTACTAAGTGAAGAAATTGCGAAGGTTGGATATAACTTGACCCGAATCATCAAGTGGTTAGGCGCAGTGAGCCTTGCTCTGCTAGCAGTTTTTGGCGGCAGCGCGGCTTTAGCGATTGCCCCGTCACCGACTCAAGACATAACCTCGCAATATGCGATTCAAGGAACAATCAGGCAGGGTGCTGCTAACCCGGTTGAAGGAGCAGTAATTAATGTCACCGGTGAAGGTTTTGAAGGTAGCGCAACCACTAATGCCAGAGGTAAGTGGGAAATCAATGTCCCAAATAAGGGAACATACTCAGTAACTCTTGACCTAGCGAGCTTGCCAGAAGGTGCAAAGCTAAAGCCTGGCTTTGAAAATGTTAG
>RHAS01000085.1 GCA_010028615.1 Actinomycetota bacterium | reverse complement strand
TGGACCGGGGCAAAAACCCTGATCGATCCCCAAATTTCAATTAAGCGCGGCGCGCTCTATGTTGCCGAAAACCGCATCATGAACATGCTCAAGTGGTGGAAATCAGTCGTTGCCTTCGGTCTTGGTAACCCAACAATGTATTTACTTTCCATCGGTATCGGTATCGGTGCTCTGGTAGATAACTCAGTTGGTTCTGCCGGTATTGGTGGAGTTAGCTATCTAACCTTTTTAGCTCCCGCGCTACTGGTCACTGCCGGTATTCAAGGCGCATTGGATGAAGTTACTTGGCCGACACTAGAAGGGTTTACTTGGGAAAGAACTTTCTTTGCCATGAACTCAACTTCTATCACAGCAAGACAGATCGTAAACGGTGTGATGCTAGCCGCTATGGCAAGATGCGTGTTGCAGATCTTCCTCTATGAACTTTGCTTACTAGCCTTTGGCGCAATCACCTGGCAATCAATTCCAGGCTTACTTTTGGTTTCGGCTTCAGCTGGGTTTGGGTTCTCCGCTGTCATGCTAGCTTTTGCTGCAAACATCAAAGAAGATGATGGTGTATTTGCCATCGTCGGAAGATTCGTAGTCACCCCAATGTTTATGTTTTCCGGAACTTTCTACCCGATTACATCTCTTCCGATATATCTGCAGTGGATTGGTTGGATTTCTCCTCAGTGGCACGGCACTAATCTTGGTAGATCGCTTTCCTACGGCATGCCGGTTGAGAACTGGTTGATGATTTTGCACTGGACACTTTTGATCGGCATGGGTATCACTGGACTCTTGCTGGCCCACCGGATATTTGAAAAGAGGTTGGCCAAGTGAGTTTGATCAACACCACAGTAGATAGCGCTATTGCTATCGCCGAGCGGCGTAAAAACAGGGTCGGTGCTGGAATGTATTCCGGTAGATCCAGAGTGGTTTTAGAGCGTGGTTTTTATGCACTCAAGTCATCCACCTGGATGGTTGTGCTTTCTGGATTTGTTGAGCCGGTTTTTTATCTTTTGGCTTTTGGTTATGGCATCGGTCAATTTATCGATGGCACAACCGATGGTGCCGGTAACCCAATCACCTATGCTCAGTTCATCGCCCCAGCCCTACTGGCCACCAGCGCGATGAACGGCGCTATTTATGACTCGACTTGGAACGTATTTTTCAAAATGCACTTCGGCAAGCTTTATAACAGCATGCTCTCCACCTCACTTGGAACACTAGATGTTGCTCTGGGGGAGATCGGCTGGGCACTACTTCGCGGCCTTGCCTATGCAATCGGCTTTATGGCAGTGGTAACCCCAATGGGGCTAGTTACCTCAGGTTGGGGAATCTTGGCAATACCGGCTTCAGTTTTGATCGCTTTTGGTTTTGCCTCGGTTGGCATGGGGGTAACGAGCTATCTAAAGAGCCATCAGCAGATGCAGTGGATTCAGCTAGTAATGTTGCCGATGTTCCTGTTCTCAGGAACTTTCTTCCCGCTATCGATTTATCCCGAGCCAATTCAGTGGCTGATTCAGGCTTTACCGCTATGGCAGGCTATCGAATTAATTCGTGGGCTAACTCTAGGAGTTATGAACATGGCGATGCTGGGGCACGTGCTCTATTTCGTAGTGATGATTATCGCCGGATTGTATTTCACAACCCGCAGGCTAACAGCATTATTCTTGCGCTAACTAAGAAGCTACTGCTCCACCAAAAATCGCTAAGCACATATTCAATACGGTAAAGCCAGCAATTGCAGGCACGACCCAAACCGGGGTAACTTCCTTTTTACGGTAGGCGTAAGCGATAAAGAAGATCACGGTAAGCACAATGCTCTTTAGCGAAATTACAATCACATTCAATTCACTCGGGTCAACTGCAAGACCTGCCATGGCAAGTCCTGAAATAAGCATCAGGTAAGCGCCGTGCAATACGCCAGCGTTAACTTTCATACCGGTGCGCATCTGCTTCATTGAGGTCAGGAATCCGGCCAGCAGTGAGGCGATACCTAGAAAATGCAGAACAAGAAATATGTTGATTAGGAATTCTTTAGTTGAATCGTCCATGCTAATCCTTTGCTAGGTAAGGTTATGGACTTAGTCTATGCTTCGAAGCCTAGACATATGTATTGCTGCTTCAACCGCTTCAGCGCCTTTATCTTCTTTGCTTTCAGGTAATCCTGCTCGGTCAATTGCTTGCTGCAGGTTATCAACGGTTAGTAATCCAAAGCCAACTGGAATTCCATAGTCGAGCTGCACGCGGTTTAGTCCCTGGGTGGCTGCATCGCAGACATACTCAAAGTGTGGAGTTTCGCCTTGAATAACTACACCGAGCGCGATGATGGCATCAACATCGTCCTCGGCTGCCCATTTGGCCGCTAGCGGTAACTCAAAAGCTCCTGGCACTCGAACGATTGTGTATAGATCATTACCAGCTTTCTGCAGTGCTCGTTCTGCTCCGGCAAGGAGCGCATCGGTAACCTCGCTGTGCCAGCTGGTGACCAGGATGGTAACTGCAAGACCGCTTGCATCTATTTGAAGTTTTGGTGCAACCCCAGCCATTAGTTCTCCATCTGGGCAATCAACTCTGGAAGGCGGTGCCCCATCTTTGATCGCTTAGTTTCTAGGTAACCCAGGTTTTGAATCGCCTCTCCGACGATGACTGGGACATAGGAGTTCACCGGGATGTCCGCCTCGATTAGGAAGTTAGCCTTGGCTGGGTTATTGGTCATTAGCCTTACCGATTTGACGCCGAGCTCTTTCAAGATTGATGCTGCTGCACCATACTCTCTAGCCTCGGATGGAAGTCCAAGTGCTTCATTTGCCTCAACGGTATCTAGACCCTGCTCCTGCAGAGCGTAGGCTTTTAGCTTATTTAGCAGTCCAATACCGCGACCTTCTTGGCCTCTTAGGTAAATCACGATTCCCCCTCGAGGGTCAGCCTCAATCATGTCTAGCGCATACTGCAGCTGTGGTCCGCACTCACATTTAAGCGAACCAAAGGCTTCACCGGTGATGCACTCTGAGTGCATGCGAACTAGGACATCTTCTCCGGTTGGGTTACCTTTGATGATTGCTACGTGATCTGCTCCGGTTTTGATGTCGTAGTAACCGCGAAGTCTGAAATTACCGTGGATAGTTGGCACGTTTGCTTCTGCTTCAAAACGGATTCGATTATTTGGAAAACTCACGTTATCGATGTTGTTGGTCTTGAGGTGCTCAACTAACTGTTCGATAGTGATTACCGGAATATTCTCTCTTTCACCAACTTCAAGTAATTCTGGTAAGCGCATCATTGAACCGTCTTCACTTAGCATCTCACCGATAACACCAACTGGCTTAAGCCCAGCAAGTTTTAGCAAATCGACAGCTGCTTCGGTGTGACCTGGCCTTCCGTGCACACCTAGCGGGTGTGAACGAAGCGGCAGGATGTGACCTGGACGGATAAATGATTCTGGACCTGCGGTGTCCAATGCTAGTGTTCTGGCAGTCAGAGCACGATCTGATGCGGACACTCCAGTGCTCTCGCGGTTAGCGGCATCCACCGTTACGGTGTAGTTGGTGCCGTGCGGATCCTGGTTGCTGTTGGTCATCAGCGGTAGTTCCAACTCGTTGGCTTTTGATTCATCCATCGGAGCGCAGAGGAAACCGGTGGTGTGTTTTACCATCCAGGCGATTAGCTCAGGAGTGGCAAACTGGGCTGCAATGATGGCATCGCCCTCGTTTTCACGGTTTTCATCGTCGGCAACAAATACAACCTTGCCTTGCTTTAGCGCTTCTAGGGCCTGTTCGATAGTTGCTAGTGCCATTATTTGTCTCTCATTTCGATTAGTCGTTCAATGTGTTTGGCCATGACATCGACCTCGACATTGACCTTGTCACCGGGAGCCTTATAGCCCAAGGTGGTAAGTCTAAGTGTTTCTGGAATAAGCGATAGACCAACAAAGTCTTCGCCAACTTCGTTTACGGTAAGTGAAATGCCGTCTAGGGTTATTGAACCTTTGAGCACCACGTATTTCATTAGTTCTTTAGGTATCTGGATTCTCACCCAGTCCCAGTTCTCGCTTTTCTCTCGAGAAAGAAATAAGCCAACCCCGTCAACATGGCCTTGAACGTGGTGACCGCCAAATCGGGTCTGCATGGTCATCGCCCGTTCTAGGTTGATCGGGTCGCCCACTTTGACTCCGTCAAGGCTATTGATGTCGGTTGTTACCAGCGGCCCATAAATGGTGATTCGAACCGCATCAGGTTGTTCCTCGATTGCGGTTACCTTACCGAGCTCTTCAATAATTCCGGTAAACATTAGTTTTCACCCCTTGGTATTGCCCTAATAAAGATGTCTTCACCCATACGCTCTACTTCGCTAAAGGAAAGCTTTAGTGCAGCCTGCATCGTGTTTATACCTATCTGCTCGACAGCAACATTGCTACCGCCAACTAGAAGCGGAGCTTGATAGATGAGCACCTCGTCAAAAAGACCGACGCTCAAAAATGCGCTAATCAACTTAGCCCCACCTTCAACCAGAACATGCTTACACTCTCTCTGGTAAAGCTGTTCAATTACGGCTTCTATATCGTTGGTGCTAAACACCGCTGTTTCGGCCTCGTCGTTGAAAATTCTTAGATTCGTAGGTAGCTCTGTTTTTCCGATAACAACTCGCATTGGTTGGTGTCCGTAGAGGGAACCGTCTTCTTTTCTAGCGGTTAATTCCGGATCATCAATTACTGCGGTAGCAGTGCCAATAACGATGGCATCAATTTCACTTCGCATCTTGTGAACGTGATTTCTTGAAACACTTCCAGAAATCCATTTACTGGTT
>RHAS01000084.1 GCA_010028615.1 Actinomycetota bacterium | reverse complement strand
TTGAGCCTTTCTACCCTGATCTTTCTAACGAGCTCTTCGAATCAAAGTTAGCTATCGTCCACTCAAGGTTCTCAACGAATACGTTCCCATCGTGGCCATTGGCTCACCCTTTCAGATTCATCGCCCATAACGGTGAAATAAACACTGTCAAAGGAAATCGCAACTGGATGAGAGCCAGGGAGGCTCAACTATCTGCAGAGGTTTTCCCATACCTTGATGAACTAAAACCGATTAATACTCCTGGCGCTAGCGATTCAGCATCCTTCGATGAAGTGCTCGAGCTTCTAGTGCTCTCCGGGCGCTCGCTTCCACACGCTCTTATGATGATGATCCCAGAGGCCTGGGAGAAACAACAGGACATGTCGCAGCAGCTAAAGGATTTCTACGAGTATCACTCGATGCTGATGGAGCCCTGGGATGGACCCGCCGCCGTTGTCTTTACAGATGGAGATCTTGTTGGCGCTACGTTAGACCGAAATGGTCTAAGGCCAGGCCGATACCTAGTAACCGAGGATGGTCTAGTTGTTCTGGCATCGGAAATCGGAGTAGTCAATATTGACCAAAGCAGAGTTGTGAGAAAAGGACGCCTGCAACCTGGCAGGATGTTCCTGGCTGACACCAAGAGTGGTCGACTCATAGACGATTCCGACATAAAGTCAGAAATAGCTTCTCTTGAGCCTTGGGGAGAGTGGCTAAGTGAGAACAGGATTAATCTAAAGGACATCCCAGACCGCGAGCACATCGCTTACACCAAGAGCTCGGTGAGCAGACGCCAACGTACTTTCGGATACACCGAAGAAGAATTACGAATGATTCTTGCACCGATGGCTAAGAGTGGGGCTGAACCGGTAGGCGCAATGGGTTCGGATACACCAATTGCAGCGCTAAGTGATCGTCCAAGATTACTTTTTGACTATTTCGTTCAACAGTTCGCCCAGGTGACTAACCCACCGCTTGATTCAATTCGCGAAGAAATTGTAACCTCGCTAAGTGTTGGAATCGGGCCAGAGCAAAACCTGCTAACTGCAACACCGCAGCACGCCAAGATGGTCGTTTTGGATTTTCCCGTTCTTTCAAATGATGAGCTATCCAAAATCAAATACGCTGAGGATTACGGATTCGGGGTGTCCAAGGTCATCAAAGGGCTATATCGTGTCGATGAAGGCAGCGTCGCACTTCAAGATCGATTACTTGAAATCTATTCGGAGGTTGATCAAGCGCTAGCCGATGGAGTTACCTTCCTCATTCTTTCTGATCGCGACAGTAACAGAGAACTAGCCCCGATACCGAGTTTGTTGCTAACCTCGGCTGTTCACCATCACCTTCTGCGACAGGGAATGAGGACCAAGGTTGGTCTTGTAGTTGAAGCAGGAGATGTTCGTGAAGTTCATCATGTTGCTACTCTGATTGGCTACGGTGCAGCGGCTGTCAACCCATATCTTGCAATGGAGACGGTCGAGTTGATGGTTCGATCAGGCGAAATAGCCGGAATAAACGTAAATAAAGCCATAGACAATCTGATCAAGGCCCTTGGTAAAGGTGTTTTGAAAGTTATGTCAAAGATGGGTATCTCGACAGTATCAAGCTACTCAGGTGCGCAATGCTTCGAAGCAATTGGCCTCTCACAAGAATTCGTAGAAGCATATTTCACCGGCACCATAAGTCAGTTAGGTGGTATTGGGCTCGAGGTTGTCGCCAGCGAGAATGAATTACGCCACTCGAGCGCTTACCCGATTGAGCGCGCAATTCGTGCGCACGAATCATTGGAGATTGGTGGCGAATACCAATGGAGAAGATCTGGCCCACCACATCTATTCAATCCAGAGACAGTTTTCAAACTGCAGCATGCGACTCGCTCAAAACGCTACGACATTTTCAAGCAATACACTGACTTGATCGACGACCAAGCTGAGAAGCTTATGACCTTGCGAGGACTTTTCCTGCTTAGGAATGGTGTTCGTCCTGCCGTATCGCTGAATGAAGTCGAGCCCGCAAGTGAGATTGTCAAACGCTTCGCAACGGGAGCCATGTCATACGGTTCTATCTCTCCAGAAGCGCATGAAGTCTTGGCTATCGCCATGAACAGACTCGGTGCTAAGTCGAACACCGGTGAAGGTGGCGAGGACATCGAGCGGCTACTAGATCCCGCTAGAAGAAGCGCAATAAAGCAAGTGGCTTCGGGGCGCTTTGGCGTGACGAGTATGTATC
Source organism: Actinomycetota bacterium (assembly GCA_010028615.1). Lineage (GTDB taxonomy): Bacteria > Actinomycetota > Actinomycetes > Actinomycetales > Microbacteriaceae > Rhodoluna. The sequence continues at coordinate 2,591 of RHAS01000084.1, read as the reverse complement.
TCACTCATGCTCAGGACATCCAGATCAAGATGGCACAAGGAGCAAAACCTGGTGAGGGTGGACAACTCCCGCCAAACAAGGTTTACCCTTGGATCGCGAAGGTTCGCCATTCAACTCCTGGAGTTGGTTTGATTTCGCCCCCGCCGCATCACGATATTTATTCGATCGAAGATCTCAAACAGCTCATTTTCGACCTAAAGCGAGCAAACACCAAGGCTCGAATCCAGGTGAAGCTGGTAAGCCAGATCGGAATTGGAACGGTTGCATCTGGTGTTGCAAAAGCTAAGGCCGATGCGATCTTGGTATCCGGACATGATGGCGGCACTGGAGCCTCTCCACTGTCTTCTTTAAAACACGCAGGAACACCATGGGAGCTTGGACTTGCCGAAACTCAGCAAACACTGAGAGTGAACGGTCTTAGAGATAGAGTCACAGTTCAAGTTGACGGGCAACTAAAAACTGGTCGTGACGTTGTGATTGCGGCGCTATTAGGCGCGGAGGAATTTGGCTTTGCTACCGCTCCACTGGTTGTATCAGGTTGTGTGATGATGCGAGTTTGTCATCTTGACACCTGCCCGGTGGGAGTGGCCACGCAAAATCCTGAACTCCGATCAAGATTCACTGGAAAAGCTGAGTTCGTTGAAAACTTCTTTCTATTCCTTGCGGAGCAAGTAAGAGAGTATCTGGCGGAGCTTGGCTTTAGGTCGCTGGATGAGGCCATTGGCCACAGCGAATTGCTAGATGTAAACAGGGCTATCAGCCACTGGAAAGCTGATGGGCTAGACCTAACACCGATACTCTCATCAATCGAAACTAGAAGTCCGCTTAGAAGGTTTACATATCAAGACCATCAACTTGATGAGCATTTTGACACTGGCATCTTAGATAAATGCCAACCGGCCCTAGCCGATGCACAACCTGTTGTAATCGAAACGGCCATCAACAACACTCAGCAGGCGGTCGGAACCATTATCGGTCACGAGATAACTAAGCAATACGGTGTTGAAGGCTTAGCTGAAGATAGCATCACGCTTAAGCTAAGCGGCTCGGCAGGTCAATCCTTCGGTGCATTCATACCGAGAGGGCTCAAGTTGTGCCTAATGGGGGATTCCAACGACTATGTAGGAAAAGGCTTATCTGGTGGTTCTATCGTCGTAAGGCCACCATTGAATTCTGTTTTCCCAGCAGAGTCAAACGTTGTGGCAGGCAACGTAATCGGCTACGGGGCCACATCTGGATACATGTTCATTCGCGGCATCGTTGGTGAGCGATTCTTAGTTCGAAACTCTGGTGCCACTGCTGTTGTTGAGGGAGTCGGAGATCACGCCCTTGAGTACATGACTGGTGGCACAGCGGTAGTTCTTGGTAAGACAGGCCGTAACCTAGCCGCTGGAATGTCAGGAGGGGTGGCTTACGTTCACTTGCTCCGAGCTGACATGCTTAATGCAAGTGCTCTGAAAGACAACGAACTCAAACTAATCTCTTGTGACGAGGCAGATCAGGAATTCCTCCGAGATATTCTTCAACGTCACCTAGCCGAAACAGATTCAGCGGTTGCTAGCAGGATTCTCAATGACTTCGAGAATGAGATTCAGAACTTTACGAAACTAGTTCCGACTGATTTTGCCAGAGTACTAAAGGTGCAGGCGCAAGCTCACCATGAAGGCCTATCGCTTGATAGCCCTGAAGTTTGGTCGCGAATATTGGAGGTGAGCACCAATGGCTGATCCAAGAGGATTCCTAAAGATAACCGAGAGGAAAACTGCACCGAGCCGCGAGATAGAAGTTCGGATTAAGGACTGGAAAGAAGTGCTTGAACCTGCCGATGCTGCCACGGTATCAACTCAGGCCTCACGCTGCATGGACTGTGGAATTGCTTTCTGCCATCACGGATGTCCGTTAGGGAACCTGATACCCGAATGGAATGATTTGGTATGGCGGGAAAACGGTAAAGAAGCAATTGAACGACTACACGCTACAAATAACTTCCCTGAATTCACCGGAAAATTGTGTCCTGCGCCATGTGAGAGCTCCTGCGTGCTCGGAATAAATCAACCAGCGGTAACAATCAAACAGATAGAACTGTCAATTATCGAGCAGGCTTTCGAAAAAGGCTGGGTTGGCGCCAACGCACCAGAGCGAATGACGGGTAAAACCGTTGCTGTCATCGGTTCCGGTCCAGCTGGGTTAGCGGCAGCTCAGCAGCTCACCAGAGCAGGACACACAGTTGCTGTATTCGAAAAAGATCAACGTATTGGTGGACTTCTTAGGTATGGGATTCCTGATTTCAAAATGGAGAAATTTCACATCGACAGAAGAATTGAGCAAATGGAGGCAGAGGGAACCAGATTCCGCACCGGTATAGCAGTTGGAATAGATATAAGCTGGGACGAAATCTACCGCCGCTACGATGCAGTGCTTATCGCAACCGGTGCCGATAAACCTAAGGATTTAAACATCCCAGGTCGCCAGTTGGATGGAATCCACTTTGCCATGCCGTACCTGACACAGGCTAACCAGTATGTTTCTGGAATGGATGTTATCGACCAGATTTCAGCTAATGGAAAAAATGTCGTGATCCTTGGCGGAGG
>RHAS01000083.1 GCA_010028615.1 Actinomycetota bacterium | reverse complement strand
CGGTTCCTTGTGCCATGTGTTGCTCCTATAACTTTGTTTCAATCAGATCCGGTACTTCCTTCACTGCAGTCTCTTCAGCTTTGACTGAAGTGATTTCGAGTGTTCTAGCAAACGAATCCTTTTAAGACTGTGTTCAGTCTAGGGCGAAACACAGAACAATTGGCAAGTTAATTTTTCTTGGATAACAGGACTGTTATAGAGCCAAAATGGCTAAATTACAGGGTTTTTGGCACGTAATCTGAGCCGAGGCGAACTTCTATCGGATATTTTGCCTTTTGATCAAGAACAATTGGCAATTCTCCGATGATAAGCATCATTCTCTTAGCCAGCGGGCGGTATTCCTCTTTTTGGATCTTTATCCGAGATTTGGTCAAAACGATATTGTCCAAAGTCCTTGAGTAGGGAACGACCAGCTTTCCATTTAGCAAAGCCTGCCCAATCGGGCTCGCGTATTTTCTGGTGCCAGAGCCGTCAATGACTGTTATCGGTGTATTTAGATCAATACCGTTGACGATTCTTTTTTCTGGAGCTGGACTTGAAATAGAGCTAACTGCATACTGCAGCCCGAGATAACCGGATGAGCTAAGTATTACCGAAGCTATAGCCAGCCAGGAGAACTCGATCCAACGGTCTCTGGCGCTCTTTTTGGCGCGGTGGCGACCGGCGTGCTTGTAATCAGCCGCGATCTGATCAATCAGATCAGGCTTTACCGGCTTAGCCATGTTCACTCCTTTGCCCTAACTGTTCTATATTAGGTTCCTAACCTGCGAGATTACTGAAGAAGGAATAAATGACTGAACGAAAAGTAGAAAAGACCGAAGAACAGTGGCGTGCCGAACTGAGCGAATTTGAGTTCCATGTTCTTCGCGAGGCAGGAACTGAACGTGCTTTTACCGGCGAACTCCTAAATGAAGAGCGGGCTGGAACCTATTCCTGCCGAGGGTGCGGAGCAGAACTTTTTACCAGCACTACCAAATTTGATTCACACTGCGGTTGGCCTAGCTTTTACGAACCAAAAGAAGATCACGCGGTGGAATTGCGTGAAGATAACTCACACGGCATGAAGCGTGTTGAAGTGCTCTGCCGCGCTTGCGGTTGTCATCTAGGTCACGTCTTCGAGGATGCCCCACAAACTCCGACCGGTGATCGCTACTGCATCAACTCGGTAAGCATCACCTTCAAAGAAGCCAAGTAATTATTTTGAAGCGCGCGCTAATAGTAATTGATGTCCAAAAAGGTTTCTCAGAATGGGATGTCAAGGGGCAAAGAAATAACCCAGGCTGCGAAGAGAATGTTGCCAAACTTATTTCAGCCTGGCGGTCAAAAAACCAACCGGTAGTTTTCGTTAAGCACAATTCAACATCTCCAACTTCTGTTCTAAGACCTGGTCAAGAAGGAAATGATTTCAAAGAAGTAATCACTGGAGAGCCAGATTTACTGGTAACAAAATCGGTTAACTCAGCCTTTTATGGCGAGCCTGATTTGTATCAGTGGTTAACTTCAAATGAAATTAGCCAAGTGGCGATCTGCGGCATTCAAACCAATATGTGCTGTGAAACAACGGCGAGAATGTCAGGAAATTTAGGGTTGGATACCTGGTTCGTGCTTGATGCCACCCACACCTTTGCCAAATCTTTCCAGGGAACTACTATTTCTGCCGAGGATCTGGCTAGAACCACCTCTGTGAATCTAGCTGGTGAGTTTGCTGAGGTAATCGACACTGCTGAGGCAATTGCTAGGCTGGAGAATTAGGAGGAAATGCAATGGCTGATTTCGATTCAACAAAATTCAAAAAGAAACTAAAGAAAAAACTAAAGAAGAATATCGGTGCGAAAAACATCAGTATCAGAACCACTGGCCCACTGTATTTTCTAGGTGGTCTAGGCGCGGCAATCTACTATGTTTCGACCGCAACGGATTTCTGGATGGGAGCTTTAGGCATCCTCAAGGCCCTGGTCTGGCCAGCATTCCTAGTTTTTGATGCTTTGAAATTCCTAGCTCAATAGAAACTGGAGCCGACCAGGGGACTCGAACCCCTAACCCTCGCATTACAAGTGCGATGCGCTACCAATTGCGCCAGGTCGGCTTGGATGAGACATCCGAGGAAAAGTTTAGTGCTCTTTTTATTTGAAAAAGAGGATTAGTTCTTCGCCTTATAGGTAATTGTCAGCTCCGCTGAAACGAACGGGCCGTAACCTTCACCGCTTAGTGTGGCGCGATACTTGTAATCACCCGGTTCGTTCTTGATTAGAGCAAAACCGACGCTGGTTGATCCTTGGCGAGCTTTGATGTTACGGAACTCTGTCCAATCGCCACCAGGAGCCTTCTCTTCGACCAAGATGGTGAACTCTTTGACGTCAGTGTCCGATAGATCAAGATCGCCAACAATGTTTGCTCGCTGGCCAACTACTAGAGCAGGGTTCTCTCCCGATGCCGTGTTCAGCACAATTTGTTTAGCACCTGGAGTCGAACAAGCCGTCAGCGTGAAGGCTAGAACTGCAGCGATTGCGATAGATAGAAATGACTTCTTCAATTTGGTTTCCTTTATTTATTTCTTGTTTAGGTCAAAGAATTGGGCGAATCGACCAGGGTTTGGTAGATCAGCGGCAACATCAGCCCAAGTGTATTGGACTCCGTTTACCAGAATGTGTGGGGTTCCCTGCGGGATAGTGTTTCCGGTTACCGCATTCTGACCAAATGCTTCATTGGTCTTGTTGTCGATGAACTTTGCATAACGTTTCTGATCGATACACTGATTCATCTCGTTGCTCATGGCAACGCCAACACTCTTCAACGTTTCTTTGATTTCAGAATCGGTCGGGCCAGAAGTGTTTTCTTGTGGCTGGTTTGCATAAAGCGCATTATTCACATCAAAGAATTTATTTGGCTGCGAGTTGGCAACACAGAAAGCAGCATTGGTAGCTCTCGAGGAGTAGTTATTCAGCGATGCCCCATCCAAGAATGAGATCGGGTGGTATTCAATCACCGCTAGGCCCTTGTCAGCCCAGTTTCTGATCTGGCTGGCATTTGGGTCCTCGAACAACTTACAAATCGGACACTGGTAGTCCTGGTAAATCACGATGTGGTTGGTCTTTTTGGCCTCTGCTGGAGTAACCAGTTGCAGATTTTCACCTACCAAAACTCCTCCCAAGGCTGTTACGTTGGCTGGGGTCTTCTTGGCGTTCTCACTGTTGTTGATGGCGTCTTGGCTGAAAGTGAAAATAAGCCAGGCCACTCCAGAAACCACGCCGAGGATAGCTAGCGTTATCGAGCTGGTTACGATAAAACGCTTACGCTTATCGCCTCTGACACGCTTTTCTCTTAGCTCACGGGCCTTTGCCCTGGCAGCTTCACGTTGCTCGGAACGGGTTGGACGCGGATTAAGCGACATAACTTGGACACCTCATAAAGATTGGGGTTTTAGCCGACCGGCCAAAACTGCGTAGGTTCTTAAGTCTAGGGCAACCCTTGGCTAATGGGATAATAGAAAAACCAAGGGTTTATAAGGCCCTAGGCACCCATTCACTACGGATCGTGCGGCTCGTTCCTGCCGCTGAAGGAGTATTACATTGGCAACAGTAACATTCGATGATGCAACCAGGCTTTACCCTGGTGGCACTCGCCCGGCAGTCGACAAAATCAACTTGACTGTCAAAGACGGAGAATTTCTAGTTCTCGTCGGTCCATCCGGTTGTGGTAAAACCACCACCCTGCGTATGCTCGCTGGCTTAGAAGAGGTCAACGAGGGACGCATCCTGATTGGTGACCGCGATGTCACCAACATCCCACCTAAAGACCGTGACATTGCGATGGTTTTCCAAAACTACGCACTCTACCCACACATGACCGTGGCTGAGAACATGGGCTTTGCGCTAAAGATTGCCGGTGTCAAGAAAGAAGAGCGTGCTGCTCGAGTTCTTGAAGCTGCCAAGCTTTTGGATCTAGAGCCATATCTAGATCGCAAGCCAAAGGCACTTTCTGGTGGTCAGCGTCAGCGTGTGGCGATGGGTCGTGCAATTGTGCGTAAGCCTGAGGTGTTCCTCATGGACGAACCACTATCTAACCTGGATGCCAAACTTCGTGTGCAAACTAGAACCCAGATTGCTTCCTTGCAACGTCGTCTCGGTGTAACCACCGTTTACGTAACTCACGACCAGGTTGAAGCTATGACCATGGGCGACCGTGTTGCTGTTTTGAAGGACGGTCTCCTCCAGCAGGTTCTCCTGCTATGAACCTAATCACCAGCAAGATTGTTGCTGGTGGCGTTCAGTTTGGAAACCTTACTCTCAAGGTTCCAGCAAATGTCTTGGCCAAGACTAAGTCAAAGCAGATGACCGTTGGAGTAAGACCAGAAGACTTGGTTGTTACCAAGAATGAAGGTATTCAGGTTACCGTTAGCATCATCGAAGAGCTCGGTGCAGATGCCTTCCTTTACGGAAGCGCGACAGTCGAGGGCAATGAGATTGATGTTATTGCTCGCGTTGGATCGAAGAGCTCACTTCGTTCTGGTGACAAGGTCTTCCTAAAGCCATCCGGTGGAATTACTCATCTGTTTGACATTGAAAGTGGACTACGTCTAAATGATGACGGACCAAAGAAGCCAGCAGCCAAGGCAGCACCTGTGGCCGCTAAAAAAGCTCCAGCGAAAAAGCCAGCAGCCAAAACTGCTAGCAAGCCAGCTGTGAAGAAGGCAGCTCCAAAAGGTGCTGTAAAAGTAAAGTCCGTTCAACACGCCGTCATTGTACGTCAACGTATGAATGTAAAGCGTAAAGATGGAACTTGTGTACGTTTTGATGAAAATGCTGCGGTAATTGTAAATGAAAAAGATG
>RHAS01000082.1 GCA_010028615.1 Actinomycetota bacterium | reverse complement strand
ATAATCCGCGCTTTTGAAATTCCTTGATAGTTGAATTGAGATTAGCCGCCAGCGCTACTGGAATCCTGGCTGCTGCTCCAGCTGAGGTCTTCCAAGCTGCTGCGGTAACCCCGACAGATCTGCGCTGGGGAACAATGACTCCTTGACCACCGAAGGCAGCTACCGATCGGATGATTGCTCCAAGATTTCTAGGATCGGTAATTCCGTCCAAGGCCACAAGAAGTGGCTTTTGACCTCTAGCTAAAATCTTGTCCAGTAATTCACTTGGATGCTGGTAGTTATAAGGTGGCACCTGAAGCGCAATACCCTGATGCACCGCATCAAATCCGGTCATCCGATCCATCTCTGGGCGAGTAATCTCAGCCACAGCGATGTTTCTGGAATTAGCTAGGTTGATTGCCTCTTTGACCCGATCATCCATCTCGATTCGGTTGGCAATAAATAAACCTGTCGCTGGAACTTTCGCTCGAAGTGCTTCCAACACCGAGTTCCTACCAGAGAGCACCTCACTGGCATCGGCTGCCTTCTGCACCTTTCTTGTGGATCGCGCGGCAGCGCCGGCATTTCCTGCGGTCCTATTTGTTGGGGCTAGAAACTCGCCCTTCTTGGCAATCTTCGGCTTAGTTCCAGCCCTGGCTTGTTTGGCGGCCTTTGCTTTGGCAGCTGGATGATATTTACGATCTTCGGCCTTAGGTGTTGGGCCTCTACCTTCTAGCCCTTGTCGGCGATTACCTCCGCTACCAACTCGTGGCGCAGCCTTCTTAGGTCTTGCTCCTGGGCGGCCTGGTTTCTTAGCCATCAATACTCCAAATCGTTTTATCTGGCATGTCCTTGATGGTGACTCCCATGCCCTGAAGTTCCGCCCTAATGCTATCGGCTGCGGCAAAATCTTTCGCCTGCTTAGCCCTATTTCGCATTTCAATAAGCTCTTCAATTTTTCGAACAAGTTCCGGATCAACCGGGCTTTCGGCAAGTGCAAAATCCAAGCCCAGAACGTGGATCATTGCTCGAACCGCATCAAACAAATCTGTTACGGTCCCGGCACCCTCATCGATGGCTTGGTTACCCAAGCGGACATGTTCATGCAGCGCTGCTAGCGCAGCTGGCAAATTTAGATCTGCATTCATAGCTGATACAAAATCTTCTGGCAAGAAAGACAAGTCAACTTTTCTCTCTAAGCCTGTTCGCTTTATGAAGCCGACGATTCGATCCAGTGCAGCTTGAGCTTCTGTAATTGAACCGCTCTGGTAATCCAAATTAGAACGATAGTTTGCTGAGAGTAACCAGTAGCGAATTGCTGCCCAGCTACCTTGCGCTAGTAACTCGGTGACGCTGACGCCGTTACCTAAACTCTTGGACATCTTGTTGCCATTGATCGTAATCAGCGCATTGTGCATCCAGTAGTTGGCAAATCGATCGCCAACAGCGGTGGATTGAGCCAATTCATTTTCGTGATGCGGGAATCTTAGATCTAATCCACCACCGTGAATATCAAATGATTCACCTAGGAAGTGTTTTGCCATCGCTGAGCATTCAATATGCCAACCGGGTCTAGCTAAGCCCCAAGGAGTTTGCCAACAAGCGCTCTCCGGTTCATCCGATTTATGTGCTTTGAATAATGCAAAATCATGCGGTGATCTTCTGCCGAAACTGGCATCAGTTTCACCTTCCATATTTTCTAGTTTTTGATTGGTTAGCTCACCATATTTTGGCCACGAGGCGGTATCAAAAAAAACATTCGCGCTTCCATCTTCAGCTTGGTAGGCATGCCCTAAAGAAATTAGTTTCTTGGTGAGTTCGATCATGTCGTCGATGTGCTCAGTGGCATATGGTTTGTGGGTCGGCTCTAAAATACCTAGGTTTTCATAGGCTTCAATAAAGCTTTTTTCAACCTCTCTAGAAAATTCCAGCCAATCCCGCGAACCGGCGTTTACCAAAACTTTGTCATCGATATCGGTTACGTTTCTAACCAAAGTGACGGTATAGCCAGAGGCAACCAGCCACCGTCTTAGTAGGTCGTAAACCAGTGCGCTTCTTAGGTGCCCTAGATGCGGCTCTGATTGCACGGTTGGACCGCAGAGGTAGATTTCTACGTGTCCGCTGGTAAGCGGAACAAACTTGCGAAGCCTTTGCTCCTTTGAGTCAAATAGCTCAAGCGCCATGGCTAGAGCCTACTTTCAATCAATGCGGTAGCAACGACTGCCACTCCTTCGCTGTTGCCCAAAAAGCCAAGGCCATCGGTGGTAGTTGCCCCGAGGCTAACCGGAGCGCCGATAATCTCGGTAAGCACCTGCTCCACCTGCTCACGCTTCGGAGCTAATTTAGGTCGATTCCCGATCAACTGCGCGCTGACATTGACAACACTCCAGCCGTTCTCGGCAAGTTTAGCTAAAGCTCCGTCAATAAAAACTTTTCCATTTGCGCCTGCATACTGTTCATCATCGGTGCCAAACACGGTTCCGATGTCCCCTAGCCCAGCAGCGGATAAAAGTGCGTCAACGATGGCATGGCTTAGCGCATCTCCATCGCTATGACCATCAAGCCCGATCTCGTTTTCCCAAACGACGGTGCCAAGATAAAGAGGTTTTGACTGATCTTGGCTAAAACGGTGAACATCAGTGCCGATACCAGTTCGTTGCGAATTAGTTAGGGTCTTGGCATATTCCAGATCCTCTGGGTGGGTGATTTTAAATGCTGACGAGTCACCAACCACAGAGTGAATAACCTCACCGAAGGATTGCATTAGGGCAGCATCGTCGGTGAATACCTCGCTTGCCTTCTTGTAGTTTTCTAATAATTCTTTATAGCTAAAGCCCTGCGGGGTTTGAGCGCTTCTAAGATTTTCTCGATCGACAGTTGCTAAAACCAAATCGTTTTCAACCTGCTTGATTGTGTCAGCAATCGGTAAAACCGGCACTACACCAAAGCCATACTCGCTCACTGCAGCCGCTACTCGATCAAAAAGCTCGGTTGGCGCAAAACAGCGAGCGGCATCATGCACCAGGACGATGTCGGTATCTGACCAAATTTTTAGCAGGGCGTTAAAAATCGACCCTTGCCTCGAATCTCCGCCGGGGGTGTAATCGATTTGGGCTCGGTTGCCAATCAAGTTGTTTCCAAGCTCAGCGAATTCGGCAAGATGATTTTCGTGTGAAGCTACCACAATTTGACTTAAATTTTTCACGTCAATAATCCGAGTAAGGGAATGCTCCAAAAGGGTACGGCCTTGTATTTTTACTAAGGCTTTGGCGATGCCTTGACCAAGACGAGTTCCGTCTCCAGCCGCGACGAGAATTACGGCAACCCGGCTCATCTCAATTGCCTCCTATAAGGCTATTTTGCGCCTTTAGCTAAGACCTTGAGCACGTGGGCTTCGACTCCGGCATCATCAAGTTTTAGGGCAAGTTTTAGTTCGGAACAAAGTATCTGCATTGCCTTGGTCTTCATGCGCTTTTCACCGGCGGAAAGTCCGCGATCTTGCTCACGGCGCCAGAGGTCTCGAACAATCTCGGCCACCTTATAAACATCTCCCGAGGCAAGCTTTTCCTGGTTGGCTTTGAACCTTCTTGACCAGTTAGTTGGCTCCTCGATGAACTCTTCTTTCAGAATTGACTCAACCTTGCGAACACCCTTTGGCTGGATCACGTCACGGATGCTTACGCCGTCTTGGGTATCAATCGAGTTATTCACCGGAACCCAGATTTCAAGATTTCCCTGCTCGACAAACAGCTTCAGAGATAAGACATTCTCACCGCGGTGCAGGTGCTTTTTGATATCAACGATCTTGGCAGCGCCGTGATGAGGGTAAACGACAATTTTGCCCTTTTCGTAGGTAATCACTGACTTGCCATCTCGGAATACGGTAACTACTCCACCTTTGTATTCATGAGTAACAGACATTAAGTTTTCCCTTCGTAAAGCCTAATTTTACCACAGCAGGCAAAGATAGAATGGAGGTAAGCTCAGGAGGAAAATTGCGTATTCGTCGTGCTCTCACTGCCACATTATTGGCTCTGCTTACCGCTCTAGGCACCAGTGGTTGCAACTTTACCAGCCCAGTTGCCTCATTGGAGATGTATGCACCGAGCGATGGAGCACAAGCCGATTTAGGCAATGTGAAGGCAAGAAACCTGATCTACTTTGTTGACAATCAAGGCAATTACGGCTTTTTCGGAGCATTCGTCAATTCTTCTACTACTGAAGAGACCTTCAATCTTGGATTCCAAACTAAAAACGGCGAGCGAGTTTTCCAGCAATACAGCGCAGCCGGGCTCGATGTAGTGAATCTCGGTTATCAGAATGAGCCACCACTAAAAGTTGAGCTGGATGCCGATGCTGGTGACATTGTTGAAGTTCTGCTGCAAAGCAATAGCGGTTCGGTAAGAATCAACGTTCCAGTTTTAGATGGAACTCTGCCTGAGTATCGCGAACTAGTCGAATCGCTTTCGACTAACTAAACCTCAAATTTATAGCCCAAACCACGCACGGTTAATAGGTGCTGCGGCCTGGCTGGATCTTCTTCAATCTTGGTGCGAAGCCTCTTCACGTGAACATCTAGAGTTTTTGTATCGCCGAAGTAGTTTGAACCCCAAACCTGGTCAATAATCTGTCCTCGAGTAAGCACTCGGTTCTTATTTTCCAAAAGTAATTCGAGCAATTCGAATTCTTTTAGCGGCATGCTCACTTTCTCACCTTTGAAATAAACAATGTGTCGATCGATATCCATACGAACCGGACCGGCTTCTAAAATCCCATCCACGGCCTCTCTGGGGCCACCGTTTCTTCTGAGTACGGCTTTCATGCGAGCTAGCAACTCGTTCTTTGAATAAGG
>RHAS01000081.1 GCA_010028615.1 Actinomycetota bacterium | reverse complement strand
GGTAGGAACGGTGACTGTCAACGAGCTTGCGCTTGATGAAACAATCTTTCCGGTCTTGTTACCACCGAAGATAACGCTAGTTGCCTTCAGGTTCTTACCAGTGAATGTGACATTCTGACCGACTCTTGCCGCCTTGGTGAAGTCAGATACAACAGCAGCTTGGTAAACAAACTTGCTGCTTGTAATTGTTCCACCTAGGTTGGTTGCGCTAATTGTCGAACCAGAAACTGCTCCCTCTGGAACTGTGACAACCACGCTACTTGCGGTAAGGATGGTGAATGGAGCCTCAACAGAACCAATCTTGATCGACGATGAAGAAGCCAAGTTTGTTCCGTTTAGGGTGAAGGTAGAGCCAACTTCCTTGATCAGCGAGCTGGTCAAGGTAATGCTTGGCTTTACCGTGTTTGAAGTACTAGCAGTAAAGAACGTGCTAGCTGTTCCAGTTCCACCGGTGTTGGTCACCCGGAAGTTACCCTTCTGAGCAATTGCAGGTGAAGCAACAGTCAATCTGGTTCCTGTTGCGTTCACTGAAAGAACGGTGACTGGAGTGTTGATTGCTGCGGTCCGGCTAGTTGCAGGAGTGAACAGAGTTACCGTGCTACCGAGCGCGTCACCCAAGTTGGTTCCGACGATGTCAATCGCCTGGCCCTTCTTACCGGTGGTGCTTGAAACAGCGGTAATAACCGGTGCTGCCTCTAGCGGCTTGGTGGCGATGATGTTCACCCAGTCTTGCCGAGTAATTGCATTGCCTTCGACCTTAACCTTGACCTGCATAAACAGCGGGCTCAAAGCGTCTGGGTTAGCAGTTGGGCTACCAGGGTTAGTGGTGGCATCAATTGCAGGGTCCAGAGCAGTTACCGGTACGGTGATGAAACCGTTGCTGACAACCGCGGTAGTTGAGCCTTGGTCAAGCTGACCGTTTGCACCCCACTTGGTTAGCCCATCAACGCTCACACCGTTTACGGTGAACTTGGCGTTTGATCCAGACCAAGCTGTACCTAGCTGCAGGGTAACCACGGTGCCGTTAGGAGCAAGAGCTCCGGTAGCAGCGTTTGTCACCTTGTAACGAAGGTTGAAGGTTGATCCAGCAGCAACATACTTAGCAAAGTATCCAGTGTTTGCTGGGAACCAGCTACCAATACCGCCGTCGCCCCAAATGTGGGTTCCGTCGAACGAGTTGCTAGCGTTCCAGTCAGCCAGTCTTACGTTGTAAGTGGTGGCTGGTCCAGCATCCTGAGACTGGTAGTAAACCAAGTCAATGATGTCTAGAACGTCCTGGTTACCCTTTTCACCGACAACTGCAATCTGCACGAATAGGTGCTTGCCGTTGTCAGGGTGCTTTAGGTTACTTGCCTGGTATGGATCTGCATCAGCGTTGAAGTTGCTGTTCACAACATCAAAGCTCAACAGACCATTGGCATCGGTAGTTAGGGTGATGACTTTCTCATCGCCAACACCTGGGAATGCAGTCCCATTTACGCTTACCTTCGCGTTTGAGTTGGAGTAGGTCTTACCTAGCAACAGTTTCACGCTCTTGTTTGCGTATGGAGCACCGTCAGTGTCGGTGATGGTCCAGTTCAACTTGGTAGTTGTTCCAACCTGAACACCGCGCTCGAAGTAACGAAGACCTGCTGCGTAGTACTGGCACCAGCCTTCACAAGAACCGACATAGGCGTTGGTCTCATTAATTCCGGTTACACGAGTAACGATTGTCTTGATTACTGGAGCATCCTGAGGCTTGAAGTAAACCAAGTCAACAATGTCGATTGAGTCTTGGTTTTGGTTCGAGACCCAGGCGGTTACCTGGCTGAATAGGTGCTTACCTGAATAGTTAGTTCCTAGTCCACCAGTTGGGTAGTCGGCTGCATCACCAGCTACGTCGGTGTTTGCAAGCGTGAAGGTAACAGTACCGTCGGATGCGGTAACTGCTTCAACAATCTTCTGAGCACCCGTCGAGGCGTCTGAACCTACGTTTACCTTTGCGTTCGAACCAGAGTATTCCTTACCAAAGACGAACTTAACCTTGACATTTGCCAGAGGGGTTCCATCTGCAGCGTTGGTGACAACCCACTTTAGTTGCTGAGTAGAAGCAACAGGAACCTGCTTGGTCATAACACGAAGACCACCGCGGTACCAACCCTGGCTTACGAAGAAGTCAGCGTCAGCTTGACGGTTGAAGGTGTTGGTTGCATCTGCTCCAACTAGACGTACAACAGCGTTACCAGTGAATGGAGTCGGCTCGTTGCCGCCACCGCCACTGCTTCCACCCAGGGCAGCAGGTGAAGCGCCTAAGAATGCTATGTCATCTACGTACCATGGGTTAGACGTCTTTGGGCCAAAGAAGTCAACAAAGATAGATGCCATGTTGTAAGCAACTGACGAATCGAAGCCCGTGAAATCGAAGCTGTACTGCTTCCAACCTTCAACGCTTGTAACCTCAACTTCTTTAGCAATATTCGTGCCAGACTTTTCAAGCTTGAGGTTAATTCTCTTGCCAGCAACTGGTGAATAGATGTTTGCCTTGACAACGGTCTTGCCCTCGCCAACCAATGAAGTTGATGAAGAGGCTGTAATAAGTGTTGTTCCAGCCCATGGTTGACCAGCGGTAACAATTTTCAAAGCCGTTGATGAACCAGCAGATCCACCGGCTGGTGCATCTGAGACCTTGCTTGAAGAGTTACCTTCGAAATCAATCAGGTTATAGCCAGATGAATCGTTGCTCTCAAAATTGATTAGGGTTGCCGGTGAAGTGATTGTTGGTGCAGGTGGAAGTGTGTTGGTCACAGAACCTGGGAATGAAATGTTATCGATGTACCAAGTAGTCAGCGCCTTAGTCCCACCCCAAGTGTTACATCCGATACCGGCAATATTTGGCATCAGGGCCACAACGTTGTATACCCGAGCGGCATCATACGCGTAGGTGAAGTTTATTGTCTGCCAACCCTGCTTGACGTGAACGATTTTTTCTGTATTCAGTCCTGTGTTAGTTGAATTCTCTAACTTTAGATTGAAACAACGATCCTCTGCGTCAGGTGAATAAACAGAGATAGAGGCACTGGAGTTTGCGGCAGAAATTAGGTTTTGGTTCGTAGGTAGTACGAATTTAGTTCCCGCCCATGGCGCTCCTTGATTATCCATCTTGAGAGCTTTACCAGAGGTGAATTCTGCGCCTGCCGGTTGATCTGTGACAAGCGAGGAAGCATTGCCGTCAAAATCGACACCAGAAAAAGTTGCCATGTCGTCGAAGTTTTGAACGTAAGGAGTGTCTTCAGCACTTGCAGCAGTTGCTGATAGACCAACAATTGATGCGCTCAACATCAGAACCGATGCTAGTGTCGACACCAATTTAGATTTTTTCAGGTTCATCCCTGTACCTTTCAGTGTTTAGTCTTTCCGTTAGAGAAGGAGGTTCCTAGACTTACGGCAATTCCCGCCAAATGTATGGCTTGGTTAGAGATTATGCCTGAAACCGCTTTCCAGAAACCGCTTTCATAGAGTCTTTACATATTTGTTATGTAATTTATGTAAGCGTTTCCCTTTATTTCTAAAGGGATTAGCGCTTGCGAAGCAGAGCTGAAAGGCCGCGAATGGTGCTGGCCCGCCAGGCATCTGTGGGCCGATAAATCAAGCGCCATAAACCACCATGAACCGCCAAATCTAGGTAGGTGGCCATTGGGGTGAGCTTTTTAAGGCTATTTAGGGCACATATAAGCAGTGCAGCACTCAAATCCACGGCCTCATTGACTTCAAAGGGAATTAGTCCAAATTTGGGGGAACCGGCGTAGGTGGCGTGCAAGATCCTGACGTTGAGCACCGACCTGGTCTTTGCCGGCGGAGAGACCAAATAGGCAACGTTTCGATCCGCAAATACCTGCCGATAAGCCAACCAACGCTGAACCCTCTTGGCTAGGGCATAGGAGGGGCCTTGCACATCTATATCTTTTTTGATGTCTTCGGAAACAACATAAGAGTCAGTAGGTGTGGCCAACCAGGTAAGTACCACTCTTGATTTGGGCAAAGCCTCGGTGATTGTTCTGGCTAGGCAGTGTTGAACAGCTTGGGCCTCAATGTGCTTAACACCTGGTGCGTAAGCGTAACTACCTAAAACTATTCTTCGACTATCGGTTCTGGCAAGCATCGACAACCAACCGGATATCGCTTCATAGTCTTTGATTAGATCTAACCCTGCAACCTCAGCAAGTTGATCATCGTTTAGATTTTGAACCTCAATTCCATTTACTCGTGATTTGAGTACGGGAACGTAAAGCGTGCCAGCGCTTTTTCTAGCGTGTGAAATCAATTCATGCCAAAGTTCTTTTCTAGCTCTGGCAACAATTGCAACTGTTCCTCCCCAGTCAAGCCAAGTTCGGGCCGGAGAATATTCGGCACCTCCAGCTAAAGCAATCAATAGGTTCTCATCTATTGATTCGAGATTAAAATTCTTGAGCTCTTCGATAATTCCAGGTTCAGCAAGTTTTTGATTTACGTATTCTTCTGCACGTATCTTTGGCTGGCTGACTGCACCGGTTCCTTTAATAGTCACCAGCGCAACCGCATCTTTACTATTCCGCCAAGCTTCACGAACAACTTCCATCAACACTCTTGAGTCATCAGTCAAGACTGATCGTTCAAATTCGGCAAGACCTCGGCTAGCAACATCAAGCGCGCTATAGGAGTTCATCATTTCGAGCTTGGCGACTTTACGGAAAATCGGAAGATAATCTTTACGCCAGTTTTTTATTCCCGCAATTTCACTTGTGATTTTTTCATCGTTTGCAGCGGCGGCAAGGACTTGCCTACCTAGAGCGGTTGATCCAATCGGGTTACCGGCTGAATCGATAAATTTCACTTTGCGTTCTTTCTTAGCCAGTACCAGCTGT
>RHAS01000009.1 GCA_010028615.1 Actinomycetota bacterium | reverse complement strand
AGGGATTCTGCTAGCTCGCGCTCCTCTGGCTGCAATACAGGCTTATCCTGTTCAATTTTTATAATCCTCACGCCCCCACCCATGAGTGTTGCGATGATATCCATCAAAGAATTTTTTTCGTTCATTTGAATTCCGTCCATGTCTTGTCCCCGACTCCATAATATTCCCGAGCTAAACCTGATTCGATAATGTCCTTGTTGAGACAAGCAGTCGACGGGTCGTTGATATTTTCAGAACTGTATATCTTCGCCAGGATGCGACCGTATTTGTCGTTCTTATCTGGAATGGTATTGATATAAACCCACTTATGGGATGTGAGCCAGTCTTTTGTGAAGTCTTTTGCTTTAAGGCCTAAGACTTTTTCTTCTTTGTTTGACGTTCTGGATTCCGGGGTATTTACACCATAAAGTCGAACCCTTATTTTGTGGTGAATGTTAAATCCGAGGTCAATCATAAGGTCAACCGTATCGCCATCAATTACATTTAGTACCGTTGCGCCGTACCAAAATCGTTCTGACACTGCCGTTCTCCTTTTATATAATCATCCCATATTTTGGCTTATGCCAGTATGTCAATTATTAAATGTATACGTTCAGTGCTACCAGCATTTACTACCGAGTGATATTTCCCGACGTTATCTATAACCCATATATTGCCTTCAGTCATATGTCGGGTCTCTTCGGCAACAGAAAATAAACACTGTTGATTTGTAAAAACAGGCACATGAACCCTATGACACTTTGCAGTCATTGGCCCTTTATCACGGTGCTTGGGTATATTCGCATGCGGCATCATCCTGGCGAACATTGCCTGTCTAACCGCAGAACATCCGAGGTGTTGCGCAGTAATCTCATAGACGCGCTCTATGTGATGCTTGAACTGCCGGTACCGAGCATGTTCTATAATCGCCGATTGACGGGGGTCGTGCAACAGTGGGATTGTCTGGCTGTTTTCGGCGGCGATTCCGGATTTTCTATTTATATATTCAACCCAGTCTTTCTCACTAAAAGATAAGACTGCAGCGCGCAATTCATCGAATTCGGGCATTGGCCCTAGCTCAAGAAATGAGAAACTTTCTTCCATAAAAGGTTAAGCCCCCGTGCTTTCCCCTTTCGGGTTCAGCACGGGGGCCGCTCCTAGGCTTTAGCTATTAGGCCTCTGGTGCGCCGTCGAAGGTCACCTTGACGAAGGCCTCTGGACGCTTCACCGCGAGGGCGAGACGCTGCTCGGCGAGAACCACAATCGCGTTGCGCACGAAGAAGTCTGCGTGCTGCTCCGAGATGCGGATGCTGGCCTGCTCGCGGTCGTACAGCTGTGCGCCGGTGCCGAAAGCTCCGACGAGAGCGGTACCCTCTGCGATTGCCGGGGTGTCGATGATTGGGAGACGCCAGATTTTTGGCTCGCCACCCATCGCAACCGAGACAGCAACGAGGTATTGCCCGTTGAGGTCCTTGGTCAGCTCGATGTCCTCCCAGTCATTCGGGTGCATAACCACGCCGGTTGGCTCGTAGTACGAGAGGAACGACAGCGTCGCCGCGCGACGAATCGCATCGGCCTTCGTGTCGGCAACCGGAAGGGCCGCACCGTCTGACCAGTCATAGGTCTGGATGCCAGTTGTCTGCAGAACGCCGGTCAGGTTCTCGCCTGTGCCGTCGCCATTCAGAATCTGGTCGTCCTCGAGAAGACGCAGACCGTACATGAGCTCGTTGTCGATGATGCTGCGGAGCTGCGGCTCATCGGCTAGAACGTTACGGTGTGCTGCCTCCCAGTGGGCGAGCGTACGAACTGGCGCTTGCTCACCCACGAAGACCATGCTGGACTGCGGCTTGGCAGCAAAGCTGCTACCCGAGCGCTCAGCAACAGGAGCTGCGTTGTTGGTGCCGCCACCAGCGCTGGTGAAACCAAGCTGACGGAAGTACTCAATCACAGCAGCAGTTGTCGTGCGTGTTGGGAAGAGGTCGCGAACGCGCTTTGTGCGGGTTGGCGGTGTCACCATTGGGTCACGCTGGATGGTGCCAAACGAACCTGGGTTACCGGTCGGCAGCGCTGAGTAGACGTCCTTGACGCCATAGTTTGTCAGCGAAACGCCGGCCTGCCAAGGCGTAATCATGTTGGCACCGTTGCGGCCACCCTGGAGTGACTTGAACTCTTGCGAGTTGATGAACATCTCGCCAATGCTCTTGAAGCCAAGGTCGCGTGCAGCTGCAGTCATTGCAGCCTCGGCGCTCTTTGCGTTGTACTCAACAGCAACGGATGAGCCCTCTTCGCGGCCCCATGCGTCTGCATCCTTCATCTGCTCTAGCCCGTCGATAAGGCTGCGGATTTCACGGATGTCACGCATGTTGGTGTCGAATGCGGACTTTTGCTCTGCCGACACAACAACTGTGCCGTCTTCGACCTTGAACGAATCGGCAATCGCCTTGTTCTCAGCCATCTTGGTTCGTAGCGCGGCTTGGAGCTCGCGTACTCTGGACTCGTCGTAAGACATTTGTCTTTCTCCTTGTAAAAGTTTTGGATTTTTGGATTATGGGTCAGATACATCTGCTTAGGTAAGCACCCAGCTCCTGTGTCCTGGTACCTAATGTACCAAACCTAATATCTGTTGTAGTGGAAGTATTAATGAAAAACGAAATTAGTTTGGAACTTGTAAAGCGCTGTTGGAATTTAGTATTTCGCGAGCAGCAAACACGAGCCGCCAGTACAAGGCAACATTCTCGGTTGTTTCCTTTACGCCGTACTTGGACAGGTCTTCATTTCGTGCTGCGGCTAAGTAAATTCTGTCAAGCTCATCAAGGGACTGAGACATGTTTTGTTTCATGATGCTGATTCACCTGCCCTGGTTTGGGCGTTGCTTAGGTCGCGCTGTATCTCTAGTCTTATTTTTTCTGGAGAATACATTTCTTCGGCAATATTTGGCTTCTTAGAAGTGCCATATCCACGATTTGTGCGGATGTTCCATCCCTGGCGGCGGTACGCTTCGTTTATGACAAATTCAGAAATCTCTTCGGGCGACCACCCACCCTCTTCATATAGCCATTTCCAGAAACTTGAATCGCGCAAGTCAAATCCAGAACGCTGCCTCCTGCGCGACTTACCCCACCCAAATTTTAGGGCTCTTTTAGCATCTGCTTGACTGATGCCCATTTTGCCTCCAACTTCACCGGAATTTTCTGGCAAACGGCGCACAAACTCGTTAATAAAAGCAGCTCCCTCCCTTGAGTATCGCTGCTGTCTCAAGTCAACGTTGTACCTCTTTATGGCCTCACTTACGAGAGCTGTTGCAATACCCTGTCGCTTGGCTTTGGGGTCAATAAATATATTGAAGTTGCCCTTTTTCTCTAGCGGCATATCCACTGGGTAGTGGTTGAGGATTCCCACTAGTTCGCCTTTTTCATCTCTCCACAAAAGGCAGTCGACCCATATGTTGGGCTCATTGGGGAATTCGCCACGGAAGTACGAGAGTCCTGGCTCTCCTGTTTTAGGGTACTGCTTCTTCTGTGTCTTGAATGGCCACGGCATCCCATCGAGAGTCGCAACAACATCTCTCCATGGTTTACCTCTATATGTTGGGGCATTCTTCATTTTGCGGCGTTCATTGAAGTCGTCCCAACCGCCAGCTGGTTGAGTAATTCGCCCAGCAATGTCCCCACCACGCCCCATGCTTCCAACTATTCCTGGATTCTGAGCAGCCCAGATGATTATGTCCATCGGCATATTGGTGGCTTCAAATCTGTCAAGCGCATTCGGCTGTTTTGCCAATACGTCTTTCACAATTTGCTTGTTTACATCGTCTAGCGAATCCCATGTATTTCTTAACTGGTCGTCTTCAACAAAGTCATCAACTTTTTTTGCAGTCTCTGCCGGCGGCCGTGGGGCTTGAGATGGGCGTGGCGGAGTGTATACAAAAGTCGGGTCTACAAAACCACGTGTGACTATGTCAAAGATGTGATTTTTGGGGATAGCCGGCAGTTCTGCGGCAATATCATCTATTGATTTACCGGCTTCAAACCTATCTATGACTTGAGATTCAATGCTGCCGACAGCAAATCGTAGCGTCGGTAT
Source organism: Actinomycetota bacterium (assembly GCA_010028615.1). Taxonomy (GTDB): domain Bacteria; phylum Actinomycetota; class Actinomycetes; order Actinomycetales; family Microbacteriaceae; genus Rhodoluna. The sequence goes on along the minus strand of RHAS01000009.1, from coordinate 9,137 downwards.
ATTTGCTGTTGGGCGTCCGCCTCGTTTTACTGCCTGTGATGAGTCATCAAACTCACCATATACATAGGCATCTTCATGTAAAACTTTAATAGGTGAAGTCTGCCCTGTTTTTTCAACAAGAAGTTTTCTTGCCCCAATGTCGGTAGAATCCCATAAATAGAACTCATCTGCCGACTTTGCAACATCTGGCATTATTCTGAAGTTCCTCTGCATAACAGCACTATTGAAGTGGTCTGGCAATGTTCGTGGGTCATTTGCCGACCTAGCTTCAATATTGCGTTGTAACGCACCCGGCAATGCCGTGTTGTAGTGCATCACAATGTCGTATCCAGCTGCTCGTGCCGCTTTTAATGTGTCAAAACCGGAGTTGTATTGGCCAGTTGAGTCATAAACAACATCTAGGCCATCGCGAATCGCTTCCTGCAGAGCAAGGTCAGCAATAATGCGCGACTCTTCATGCACGGCGCTTGCCCACTGCGGATTACCTGCGGCATGAAGTTGTCTTGCTTCCGGCAGAAGTGTTTTTATTTCATCCGCATCAACATGTACCGCGAATTGTGGCATTGGTATGCCGTGTGCTCCAGTTTTGCGGTCTGTTGTTTTTCCAGAACCGGCTGGACCACCAACGGATACAAATCGTTTTTTGCCGCGCCTCGCAGGCTGCTGAACAGATGCAATCATTGCCTCGATAATGGGCCTGTACACATTGTCATACCTATAGCGTGATATGTATGTTTTGCCGCCAAATGTTGTTGTTACAGCTATTGCAACTTCGCCAGGCTTCGGAGCGTATGCGCTAATTGTCGGAGTTGGATACGCTTTTACTAACTCTGCAGAGTCATAAGACGATGGTAAAGCGCCAAGTTTTAGACGTTTTTGAGCACTGTCATCAAGTGGCGGCAATGACGAAGCCATTCGCCCAGCAATATCACCTGACCCACTTGGAGTATAGTAATACGGCCCACGATATGGAGATTGCGGTTCGGGCCCATCTCCATCCTCTATGCGACGTCGTACTTCATCAGCTATTTCCTCATATGTCGCGCCTGGACCAAGGTCGTCTCGTATTTGGTTCCAGAATGGACTACCAGGACCGTTGGGCATCGGATTTGGCGGTGTTCCCATTGGGCCTGAGCCAAAATCAAACCCGTCGAATGGGTCATCGGATATCGGCGGATTGTTTACATCACGGCCGCGCTGTTCCCATCCCCACAGGGCACTTCCAACAGGGCGCGACGGCTGTATTCGGTGCCGCGTCCAATCTGACCACTCATCGAATTCTTCGCTCGTCATTTGACGTTGCGGGAAAATTGTGCTGTCTGTGAATGGGACTGTTGGCCAATCATGGAGTCTCGGGTTATGTCTTAGCCACACCCGACCATTCTGGTCTGTCATGAATTGGTTATTGTTTAGCGGGTCTTCTGCGGGCTCCGATGGCGGCGTATAGTCAAAGTCATCTGCTTCTGGCCGTGGCTCACTTACTCGTCTTTGAGAAGAATTGTCTCTGCGCCACTCGTCATAGTTAGTTCTATGCCGCGTATTTCCTAAAGTTTCCCATGCTTCACCGAGCTCTTTAAACTGCTCTTCAGCCTGAGGATTATTAGGATTTAAATCTGGGTGGAGAGCTCGAGATTTGGCCCTGTATGCCTTTTTGAGTTCATCGTCGGTCGCATCCGGATTGACGCCGAGAACCTGGTATAGGTCCCGAAGTTGTGCCCACCTGCGAGGTCCAGGGGTTGCCATTTTCCCAGCAATTCCATTGTTTTCATAAACTTTGTTTATGAATGCTTCTGTCTCGCGGCGAGTCAACGGCAAATAAAAGCCGGCGTTGATGTACTTCTGTCGTCCAGAAGGGGTAGATATGTCGAACATATCCATTGTGGCAACGATGCTCTTATGGCGCTTCCATTCAGGATTGTCCTGACCCCAATTCAACCACGGCCACGATGCAGAGTCCATCATGTGATGGATTGACTGAACCAGCTCGAGCATGTCGCGCTTCATCCACAACTCTTCAGATAATTTACGACGTGCTTTATCGACAGCTTCTGTTGCGGCTTTGTCTTTTTCGTCTCCAGACAGGAACTTAGTACCAGCTTTACGGATAGCCTGCAATACGCCATCCAATGCGGCATCCTCGAGCGTGCGACTAATGTACGCACCGAGGACGTTCATTTTTTCAACGCCTTCATGTCCGCCAAGGACAGGATGACCAATCATTGCCGCCTGAGGGACGTCTATAATTCTGTCGCGCATCTCTTCGCGAACATCAAGAGCCATTGCCCTAAGGTCGGCTATCGGCGCTGTCACTAGTCCACGGAGACGCTCGTTAGCTTTATTTGAGGTTTTTGCATTTGCTGAAGCTGACGGTTTTGCCATACGCCCAGATATACCGCCATCGGCTGGGTTTAGGTCTGCCGGCATTAATGGGGAAATCCAATGCTCCGGCATTGCTTTATATATATTTGCACTAAATGTTCGAGTCTTTGGCGCAGCACCAGATGACATGTGCATTTTACGCATAGCGCTGTTGTAGAGACGCGACGCTGCTTTCGACGGCATGTTAGTACGTTTTGCGAACGAGCTGACGGATTCCCCATCTATGACTCTGCGCATTAATTGGCTTTCAGCGACGGTCAAGTTGGAACCGTGTACATAGAAAGCATTTCTTAATGCTGCAGTTTCGAGCGGTGCATTTTTATCACGCCAACGGGCGTATTTTTTCGCAATGCGCTTGACCATTGCTTCATCCATGCCAAAAGATTCTGCTATGCGCTTTGGACTACGCCCATCATGCACGTATCTCATATATATTTCTTGGTCGGTAAGGAGCGATGCAAGATTATTGGACCATTGGCCCGATGACTTAAATGCTTCTGGTTTGCGTTTGCGCAGATTGGCAAATAACTTGGCTTCGCGTCCTGGGTATTCATCCTCTGCTATTCCGAGAAACGCCGCTGCATCTTTTATTGATGCGCCATTTAATCTGCGGGTTAAAACCTCTTTTTCGACACCAGATAACTTTTTATCACTTTTTATTGCTTTCCTGAACGCCTTGTTTACTGGCGATTCTGTGTTTGTCAGCATTTCAAGGTATTTGTTTGCGGCTGAAGTTACTTCTCCCACCGTCATATTCATTTTGCGCGCAACATCAGCTGCAGATTCACCCTTAGCGTTAAGGCGCTCAAAAATAGATTTATCTTCTGGTGACAAACCTTCCGACGATTTTGAAAGAGTAATTGCGGATGCGAGAATTGCGCGTGTTATGTCGTCATCAGAAAATCCAGCCATCGAACCCTTGATTTCATTGGCTGACTTACCATCTGTATGCATTTTGTAGACATGCGATGCGCTGACATTGCCCATATTCCCAGTAATACTCGGACCAAAATTCGACTGAACTTTTGCACGCTGTGTAGGCGCAATTCGTAGTGTTTCGCCAGTAATATCTTGTGGGTCCAGGCTGCGACCAAATATTTTGGCTCGCGAGCGGACGCCTGATTCAATCATGTCATCAGATGGAATTAATTCCCATGCATCAAATCCACCGAGATTGTTTTCATCAAACAGCTTAACTTTGTTATCTTTGTCACGCGTGCGGTTTATTTCTTTGCGCCATGAATTAGATATCTCTATTAACTCTTTGTTGCGCATGCGCGTAGCACGCTCCAGCCTCTCGAGTCGTGTTGCTGTGTCGGCATCGAACGGCGTGAATGCTGGTTCGTCTGATTCGAGGTATGCTCCATGGCGAATCCATGCGATGTGCCCGAACCCAATTGGAAGTTTTCCATCAGCAATATCCCTAACTGGGAACCACTGAGCGCGCAAAGCGTCGTCACCTGCTTTAAACGCAACATCAGAGGGGACAAATAGTGCTGTCCCACTCACCTCGACGCCTTTTGTGAACCTGACGTCCCAATCTGGGGCAATAATAGTGCCAATCTGTTTTACACGCGCCTGGTCTGGCGATACCTTCAGTCCAACTTCTTCTTCCAGTTCGCGCAGAGCTGTTTCTAGTGCTGTTTCACCCGGGTCGGCAAAACCTCCTGGCAAGACCCATGCGCCTGTCTCATCTTTATGCGGGCCGAATGCTCGCTGAATGAGGAGAACCATGAGTTCGCCGGTTTCTGGGTCACGGCTAAATATTGCTGTATCGGAAGCTTTTTGTGGCACGCCTTTATCTAGGGCCAGTGCGCGTTCGTTTACTTCGCCTTTTTGTGTGTCATATACGGTACTGCGCATGTCACTAATTTTGTGAGAATCAAGTGTTAGAAACTCGATGAATGGTTGTGCAACACCGAACGCTACGGCTTCGATTACTTCTGGATACTGCTCCCATGGGCGCGGGTAATTTTGTGCAATTACGCGTTTTGCAGCGCCTTTAGCTTTTTCTGGTGCCGTCAACTCACCTGCAGCAACAGCAGCTTCATTTGCTGTAAATGGCCCATCAATAACATTGCCTGAATCTGCGTCAACTAGGTATAGTCCGCGTACGGGACCAAATATTGAGTCCGGTAGTTCTCTTTGTTCAAGACGATAATTTTGTGATTTGCCCTTGCGCGGCGTAAGCATTCTAAAACTATTACGAGCCGTCATATATCGGCGCTGCCAACGTTTTGGATTACTACGTGCAACGGCTTTAGCATCAGTTAGATTGCGCTTCAATCCCATTCTTCCGCTAATATCACCACGGTTTTCTTCTATGCCGGAATAAAACGCGTCAGCAAGTATCTCATCGCGCGTGCGCGAATCTCCACGGACTTGTCTTTTCTTTCTCAGTGGTTTATTTTTAGGAACAGCAATAAGGTCTTGAACATCTTTATATAGAGCCCGCATATACTTCTTTTCGGCGGGCGATAAATGTTGAAAAAAGTCAACATTTTCAGGGTTTAGCCTGCTCTGGAGAGAAAATTCATCAGCAGCAGCCATAAACTTTCCAGACAATCCAGAATATTGTTGGCGCATTGCCCGCGTTACTGGGAAACCGTCACTATCGTAATCCAACAATTGCGACACATCGCGACGCTTGAACCTACCCCCGGCGAGGACTCTGGCGGCTTTTCTGGCGCGTTGTTCATATTCCTTTGGTCCGCCTACGCGCCCCATAAAACCCGATATGCCAAATCGTTGAGCATCTGCTCGCAATGTTCTATCGGTGAGCATTCGAGAGACGTCGTCTAGCTGCCGTATGCGAGCAGTGTGAGAACTATAAATGTATGCGCCAACACCAGACAGGCCTGCGTCGCCATATTTGCGCACATGCATCTGTAGTGCTTCTTGGAATTGTCGCAGTGGACCTTTATACAGTTTTCCAGTACCGGGGATTACATAGTCCTCTCCGCCTGGTCCCGGAATAGTGGTTGGCGGTGTTTCATAGCCGTAGTTTTGACGCCACCATCTATTTTGGCGATTATCTAAACGAGCGCGCGTGTCGGTGGTAGGGTCCCAGCCCTCGTCATATGCCTGAGGCCAGCCGAACTTACTATCGGTTGTAAGCTCGCCGGTATCAGGGTCTTGGAATACCGGAACACCTCTGGATGGGTCATCAGTAAACGTTTTACCGTCCGGCTTTAGATATAGAGCACGACGAGCGGTTGGCAACGGGAATGTTTGTGCGATTTCGGCCAGTTGCATTCTTAGAATTGCCGCATGGGCCCGTGCTTCCTGGTACATCCTGTTTGCCCATTCAAGCTCACGCTCGGCTGCCATTTTGAGGCCAGGTATGGCATCTGCTATTTCGCGCGGTGTCTGACCTGGGAATAACTGTTCCAATGACGTCTTTAGTCTTTCGATTTGCGTTTTACGTAACGCATCTTGACGCGATTGGTCCGCTGCAAATGCTGTATCGGCAGCATTTAGAAGTTGGGAGACTTGGTTTACCGCAATGTTATTTTCGACTGCATACTGTGTTGCCGCAGCTTTAACGATGGCGTTTCTAATGTCGAGTGGAGTTGCTGGATAATCTGGGTCTGGTTGTTCTGCGCCGAATATAATTAATTCCTGAGCGATTTCATCTGCCGTTCTACCAGCAGATAATAAATCCCATATTTGCTGCCTAGCGCTCCGAGACTCATTACTTTGCCCAAGATAGAGCTCTCTCGCCTGTTGGGCAGCTTCAATAAATACGTTTTGAAGCTGCTGGGGGCTCATATCCTCGTACTGACCGGGGGCAAAAACGGTGCCTCGTGAAGCGGTACTGTATCTGCCCTTTTGCGCTGTTCCGCCACCAAGTCGTTCTGTGATGCGCTTAAACATTTCACCAGCGGCATCCCAGTTAATTTGTCGCGGTAAGTATGGGAAGAATCGCCTGAGTCTCGGGCCACCTGGGTCTGATAGTCCTACGTCTGTATCAGAACCCCCTAGGTCGGGAAGCTGGGCAGGCTCAGTTGGACTTATGGTTAGCCCACCGCCAGGGTCAGAGACGAACCTATCTAGCAATTCGGATATGAGTGGCAGATACCGTTGAGCTATATGTGAGTTGTGAGGGTCAGTCCACTCACTGCTTTCAAGTCGCTCAAGGAGGTCGTCTTTTTCTTTCCTTGATATAGAAAGACTTTCAATGAATTCTTTCAATTCTAATAATGGAATTAACTCGCCGAATTCATCGACGTTGTCGGGATGCAAACCCCACGTGGACGGGTCATCTGTAACTCCGAGCTCAGACGGCGAGCCATGCTGCGAGTTCCATACCCAGTCTTCGTCAAGAATTCCCCATTCGTCGTACATTTCAAGAGGCTCTTCAGGCTCTTCTTCATCATCTGTCTCTTCTGGAATCCAGCGCTGTGACGGTGGTCGTGTTGGCGGACTATTTCTACCTATTTCTATCCACTGTTCTATTTCTGCATTGAGCGCCAATATGGCATCTTGGGCCTCGAGGGAGCCTCCCTCCATGTAGACCTTCATTGCCTGTTCCTGTCGCTCCTTAATGTCCTCACCCCACGCGTCCCATTCCTCGCGTGTTATAAGCCCATATTCTGGGTGGTCACCCAATTCATCATTCGCATGCTCAAGCAGGAACATGATGTATTCATCTGGAGATTCTTCAAATGTAATAACAGGGCGTTCTTCGGCCCATTTGGGCATGCGCCTACGAGTGTCGACTGGCTCTTCGTCGCTTGGCTCCGTACCCGTGTATGGAATTGTTGAATCAAGCGGCCGTCCAGCATTGGCATCATCAATTAGCTTGGCAAGCTCCTCATCGATGGCGTCCATTTGATTTTGTAGATTTGTTGCCGCAGACGGGCTTAACGTGCCAGCAGCTTGACCGGCGTTTAAGCGCTCTTCCAGAATTCGACGCTTTCCCTCCAGAGTGAATGCGTCGTCTCCGGCCATAAATAGAACGTTGTCTAGAAGGCGTAGCGGTGAATTTTCATTTCCTGGCTGCAGAATTCGCCTAGCTATGTCTTCCGCCTGTCCGATAGTTGGTGTTGTCGGGTCTACCATCTCCGGCAGGATGTAGCGATTGAATAATTCCTCAACGTCCTCGTTTGTCAACGTGTCGACATCAAGTCTGGCGAGGGTTCCGTTGGGAGCCATCTTTTTGTATTCATCCAAAAATGCGCGTAATAACGGTCGCTTAATAAGCGCTGCTTGCTCCACCTCTGATGGTAGCAACGGCAAATCAGCCGCCGTTGGGCGAGGGGGCTGCAGCCCTGCCGCACCAAGTTCGCTCCAGTGTGGGGTAAATAGGGCCTTAAGGTCATTTTCGTTAAGGTCTAATATTGCCCTTGCTGCAGCCATCTTGTCTGGATACTTTGCAATGAATGCCTGAAGCGCTTTTGATGCATTCCTATGTAGTGAATTGAACACTCCATCAAATAGCACCTTTTTCTGCCATTGCTGCGCTCTCCAGACCTGCTTTTCCTGGTTTGTCCACCCAGAGTCTGGCCCCGTGGGCGTCGCCATTCGTCCTGCAATGCCAGCAAAATCGTTAAGCCTGCCATAAGCGGCGCGCGTATCTGCAGTCGGTCTACTAATCCTGTCGAGTCTTTGCTGGGGACGACGGGCTGCGCGCTCAACAACAGAAGATATATTTCCAGTTGATTGAATGCTGTCGCGCGTTTTCTTAAATCGCGGCTCAAATCCCAATGGGAGCTTGTCTGATTCTGCAAATGTTTTTACTTTTTCAGACGGGTTGCTACGAGATGGTACAAAACCCAATATTGTATTCGAGCGCCTATCTGGGTCCAGACCGTCTGCAACGTTATTGAAAAGGTCATTAACTGCGCGCTCCGTTAAACGCTGACGCTTAAGTTCTGGGTCCTTAAACGCCCATCTAACCATCGATGGCCAATCTTTGATAGCACCGTCGGACACCGCGTCCATGGCCTCTGCCCTAACAGCACCAAGCTGATTTATGACGTTGTGAAGCTTTGGGAAACGCTTCTTGAAGCTCGCCATACGCTTTTTGCGGCGGGAACTGTGCGTTTGAATTGCATTTCGAACATCGTCGACAAACAAATTATTTGTTTTTGCAAATTCCGCAAATGACTGCCCTGAACGTGCTTGCAGTTCAGACAGCTGGCGCATGTCGCGCTCTGTCCATTTATCTGCATCATCAGGCAACCACGCAAGCGTGCTGCGCCGGCGTGGGGCTGCTGGCGGTTTTGGCGTCGGTGCAAGCGACCTGTCAAGTCTGCGCTGCGGTTTATCCGGAGTTTTTGGTATGTCTACACGGGAAGCTGGCCGTGCTCGTGGGACCCATCTTGCCGGTTTTCCACCTGGGGTTGGGTCGAGTACCCCTCGCCCACGGTTGATTGTTGGGATTCCCTCAAGAACATATGGGTCAAGGTCAGCGTTCCTGGCTGTCGATGGGTTTAAGTCTCGACCCATCGAGTTGAGGCGAGGCTTTAGTGCTCCAGGTGTCTGCAGGGTCCTTCTCGCGGCTCGGCGCGAAGCTGCCTTAGTTTCTATACCGGATTCAATTGTCTTTATTTCTAGTGCGTCGTAAAATGCTGTATATGTAACGCCTTTAACGGAACGCTTTCGCGCTGACCTAGCGGCGTTTGTATTTGGTACAAATTGCTCTCCACCCCTAGAGCCTTCAATTTTCTTCCTGTTAGTCGCTGCCCGCTGTGCTGGCAGTCAAAATCAATTCTGGCAATACCATACTTTACTCATGAATAACACCAATTCGT
>RHAS01000080.1 GCA_010028615.1 Actinomycetota bacterium | reverse complement strand
ATGCAATCATCGCCTAGATTCGTTGGAGTCTTTTCGGATTACGATCGGGCACTAAAGCAACGCAATAGTCTTTTGAAGAACCTCAAAGCACACCAAAGCACTTCAATGCTTGAAACCCTATCCGCTTGGAACGAATCGCTAGTTAAGTTCGGCTCACAGATCATTTCAAAAAGGTATGAGCTAGCAACAAAACTAGAACCACATCTGCAAAGGGTTTATAGACGAATCTCTGATGATCCGAGAGTCGCTACCGTCACTTCTCTGAGCTCAGTATTTGGCGAAACGCAATCCAACGATGAGGATTCCAAAGAAGTAAACACATCTGATGTTGCAGTGATCGAGGAGATGTTCGCAAAGAAACTCTTGGAGTTGCAACCTAAAGAAATCGAACGGGGCTTCACTCTTGCCGGACCACACCGCGATGAACTAAAACTTATGCTTGGGGAATTCCCAGTCAAGGGATATACAAGCTACGGTGAAACCTGGCTATTTGCAGTGAGCCTAAAACTTGCTTGCGCGGAAGTTTTACGCTCCGAGTCCCAATCCGGTGATCCGATTTTGATACTGGATGACGTATTCTCGTCACTTGATGACAACCGATTGCAGCGTCTTATTGATTTAATTTCAGACTATGAACAAGTTATTATTACTGATGCAATCAGAGGCAAAATGCCTGTCTTTGAAAAAGTGACTAAGTTTGAAATACAGGATGGAAAGGTGCGTGAGCTAATTGGTTGAAAAAGCTGACATTGCACTGGACTATTACTACCAAGTCCGCGCCGCCCTTACCGGCAAAGTTAGTCGCGATGCCAAGCGCCGCGAAAAGAACCAGAGACAAAACTCTCGTCCATTTGAAGCAGGCCGGACTCCGAAGACCTTAGGCAATGGCCTTGATGATCTAATTAAGGGATTTGGTTGGCAGGGCAAGGTAGCGGAGGGAGACCTCTTTGCTAACTGGAAATTGATAGTCGGAGATCGGGTTGCTGAATTTAGCTATCCGGAAGACTTTGCCAAGGGAGTGCTAACGATTCGCTGCAAGAGCACAGCCTGGGCAACCCAGTTGAGGATCATGAGCTCTGAAATTAAGGTAAAAATAGCTGAGCGACTACCTGATTTAGAGATTGCTGAAATCAAGGTTATTGGCCCTCAAGCACCTAGTTTTAAGCGTGGTTTGAGAAGCGTTCCTGGCCGCGGGCCAAGAGATACCTTCGGTTGATGTCCACCCTTTATTTATAAGGGATTTAGAGAGTTTTCCACAGGCAAATAAAGCCGTTTTTATCCCCAATTGTGACCTTTTTCGAGCCTTAAAAAGGTAGAATTGGACAGTCAGCAACCCCGGATTTAAGACAGTTAAAAGCTGCAGTCGTGAGGGCCCGACTAGATCAAATAGGAGTTAAGTACCCCCATATGTCCGAACCCAAAAAAGGCTACGATGCCTCGAATATTCAAGTTCTAGAGGGTCTAGAGGCGGTACGTAAGCGTCCAGGTATGTATATCGGTTCTACCGGTCCGCGTGGATTGCACCATTTGGTCTATGAAATTGTCGACAATGCCGTAGATGAATCTCTAGCTGGATACTGCAAAAACATTGATGTTGTGATCACCAAGGACGGCTGGGTAAAAGTCGCCGACGACGGTCGCGGAATCCCGGTTGATGAGCATCCGGTTGAGAAAAAACCAGCTGTTGAGGTCGTTCTGACTGTGCTACACGCTGGCGGTAAGTTTGGCGGCGGAGGATATGCGGTCTCCGGTGGACTCCATGGAGTCGGTGCTTCTGTCGTTAACGCACTATCCACCAAATTGAATGTGATTGTTGCTCGTGATGGATTTATTTGGACGCAGTCTTATCTATCTGGAGTTCCTCAAGCGCCACTAAAAAAAGGTAAGGCTGCTGAATTCACTGGAACTGGAATTGAGTTTTTACCGAACGCAGAAATATTTGAAACTGTTGATTTCGATTACGAAACTCTGCGCGCCAGATTCCAGCAGATGGCATTTCTTAACAAGGGTTTAAGTATTTCGCTGTTTGATGAGAGATCTGACCGTAGCGATAAGTATATGTATGAGCACGGTTTGAAAGATTATGTTCAGTATTTAAACTCAACCAAAAAAATCGAATTGATTCACAACGAGATTATTTCTTTTGAAGCAGAAACAAAAGAAAAGAATATGTCGGTTGAAGTTGCAATGCAGTGGACCGATGGTTACAACGAAGGTGTTCACACCTACGCCAACACAATTAACACTCATGAAGGCGGAACACACGAAGAAGGTTTCAGAGCAGCACTTACATCTTTGCTAAATAAATACGCAAGAGAAAAAGGACTGCTAAAAGAAAAAGAAGAAAACCTAGCTGGAGAAGATGTTCGTGAAGGACTTACCGCAGTTATCTCGGTAAAGCTTTCGGAACCACAATTCGAAGGACAGACCAAAACCAAGCTTGGTAATACCGAAGCAAAAGCATTTGTGCAAAAAATCACTAACGAAAAACTTTCTGATTGGTTTGCTAGAAACCCAAATGCAGCAAAAGAAATTTGCCGTAGAGCGCTAAGAGCATCACAAGCAAGAATCGCAGCAAGAAAAGCGCGTGAGGCTACAAGACGAAAAGGCTTACTCGAATCAACCGGAATGCCTGGCAAACTTCGCGACTGTTCTTCAAGAGATCCAAGAGTTAGTGAACTTTACATCGTTGAGGGCGACTCAGCTGGTGGTTCTGCAGTTCGTGGAAGAGATCCAGAAACGCAAGCTATTTTGCCATTGCGTGGAAAGGTCCTTAACGTAGAAAAAGCTGGTCGTGAAAGAGCAGAGCGCAACAGCGAAGTTCAAGCTCTCATCACAGCATTTGGTACCGGCATCGGAGCCGACCTAGACATTTCGAAAATTAGATATCACAAGTGTGTGCTGATGGCAGATGCCGATGTAGATGGTCAGCACATTAGAACGCTGCTGCTAACCCTGCTCTACCGCTACATGCGACCGGTGATTGAGTATGGCTACGTCTATCTAGCCCAACCGCCGTTGTATCGAATCAAGTGGTCTAACGCCGATCACGAGTATGTCTATACCGATGCCGAGCGCGATGACCGCTTAGCAGCTGGGCAAGCAGCAGGAAAGAAGCTCCCTAAGGAGAACTGACCGCCTAGCAGCTGGGCAAGCAGCAGGAAAGAAGCTCCCTAAGGAGAACTCAATTCAGCGCTATAAGGGTCTTGGCGAGATGGATTACGACGAGCTGTGGGCCACCACGATGGACCCAGCTCGAAGAACTTTGCTGCAGGTAACCCTCGATGATGCTGCACGAGCAGATGAAATTTTCTCAACACTTATGGGTGACGATATCGATTTGCGTCGAACCTTTATCCAACAAAACGCAAAGGATGTTCGCTTCCTAGATATCTAGAGCGGTAGTTAACTTATGACAGAAAATAACGAACCAAAAACAGATCGGATCGAACAGGTCGATCTAAACGTCGAGATGCAAAGATCATTCCTCGACTATGCGATGAGCGTTATCGTCGGTAGAGCTCTTCCAGATGTTAGAGATGGATTGAAGCCTGTTCACCGCAGAGTGATCTATGGAATGTTTGATGGCGGCTATCGACCAGATAAACAATTCAGCAAATGTTCTCGCGTCGTCGGCGATGTGATGGGTCAATTCCACCCACACGGTGATGGTGCGATCTATGACACTTTGGTTCGTCTTGTTCAAGAATGGGTTTTGCGCTATCCACTAGTAAATGGTCAGGGTAATTTTGGCTCACCTGGTAACGATGGTGCCGCTGCTCCGCGTTATACCGAATGTCGCATGGCACCTTTAGCGATGGAGATGGTTCGCGACATTGACGAAGACACTGTAAATTTCCAAGATAACTACGATGGTCGAACTCAAGAGCCAGTAGTACTACCGAGTCGTATTCCAAATCTACTTATCAACGGATCAATTGGAATTGCTGTTGCGATGGCAACAAATATTCCACCACACAACTTAAGAGAAGTTGCAGATGGAGCCCAGTGGGCGCTTGCTAACCCAGAAGCTACCAAGGAAGAACTTTTATCTGCACTTATGCAAAAAGTGAAGGGTCCAGATTTCCCAACCGGTGCAACAATTCTTGGAACACAGGGCATCAAAGATGCCTATGCCACCGGTCGTGGTTCAATCACCATGCGAGCTGTAGTAAATGTTGAAGAGCTTCAAGGTAGAACCTGTTTAGTTGTGACCGAACTTCCCTACCAGGTAAACCCGGATAACCTAGCGCTTAAAATCGCCGAGCTAGTAAAAGAAGGAAGAGTTAACGGTATTGCAGATATCCGTGATGAAACTTCTGGTAGAACCGGTCAGCGACTAGTCATCATCCTGAAAAAGGACGCAGTCCCTCAGGTAGTTTTGAACAACCTTTACCGGTTCACCCCACTCCAAGAAAACTTCAGCGCTAACATGCTGGCCCTAGTTGATGGTGTTCCTAGAACGCTCTCACTGGATGCCTTTATTACCCACTGGATTGACCACCAGATCGAAGTAATCGTTCGTCGCACCAGTTTCCGTCTCAGAAAGGCTGAGGAGCGAGCTCACATCCTGCGCGGCTACTTGAAAGCACTGGATGCACTAGATGAGGTAATCAAGCTGATTCGTGCCAGCCAAACCGCAGATGATGCTCGCGATGGCTTAATCAAGCTACTGAAGATTGATGAGTTGCAGGCCAGAGCGATTCTGAACATGCAGTTGCGCCAGCTTGCAGCTCTTGAGCGCCAGAAGATCATTGATGAGGCTGCTGAACTCGAAGCTCAGATCCTGGAATACAAGGCGATTCTGGCTGATCCTAAGCGCCAGCGCTCCATCGTTAGCGAAGAGCTAGACGAAGTTGTAAAGCGCCACGGCGATGACCGCAGAACAGTTATTTT
>RHAS01000079.1 GCA_010028615.1 Actinomycetota bacterium | reverse complement strand
GTTAGTTCTTCGTGCACATCCTTTAGGTTCTCAACGTATAGCTTCATCCGCTCATCTCGAGCTTGGCGGTTAGTGAGCAATAGCTGAGCTAACTCGGGGTGATTTGGATCTGGCAAATAGGCAAGCAGGTGAATACCAAAAGATGAGCCTGGCTCGAATTTGCCCTTAGTGGTTATCTCTACGCCTGGAATAAAACTTAGTCCGTGCTTATTGGCAAGCGCGCCGGCTAGTTCCCAGCCGTCTGTGCGGTCATGATCGGTTAAGCCAAATACGTCTACGCCAGCTTCGGCTATGTAATCGACCAGCTGCTCAATTGAATCGTCGCCATCAGAGAGTTCTGAGTGGATGTGTAAATCGACTTTCATGCAACCTCCGCGCTACAAACTAGAGCCTATTACCTAAAAAATGGCAGAATAAGCAGTATGAGCAATGACGCATCTAAAAAACTCGCGGCCAGAAATGCCGCCAGATCCCACCGTCCATCTGGAAACAAATTTGTCAAATACATCGGCAGCAACTGGGCTGAAGACAAATCGCCGCTTCCGAAACAAGACAAAGTTGCCCCCTTTGCTGCAAAGCGCAGGGCTGCCGTTGCCAAAGCTTTCGCTGGAAAAGTAGTTGTTATTGAAGCAGGCAAGGAAAAGGTTAGATCGAACGACGACTTTTACCGCTTCAGGCCGCACTCGGCATTTGCTCACCTGACTGGATGGGGTAGCCGAACTGTTCCAGATTCAGTGTTGGTAATCGATGCCAGAGGCAAGACTGCAAAGAGCATCCTCTACTTCCGCGAAACAGCTGGAAAAAATACCGATGAGTTTTTTGCCAATTCTGATATTGGTGAATTCTGGGTTGGATCAAGACCTGGGCTCAAGCAAGTTCAAGCCCTGCTCGGCATCAACACTAAGTCACTGAAAAAACTTGATGAAGACCTAAAGGCCATCGATAAGTCAGTAATTGTTGACCTCGAAAAAAGCACCAAACTTGTTGAGTTCGTTTCTGAATTGCGACTAATCAAAGATGAATATGAAATCGCCGAAATGAAAAAGGCAGTTGCTGCATCGGTCAAAGGTTTTGAGAGCATCGTCAAGCAACTCAAGAAAGCTACAAAGCATCCGCGCGGCGAAAGAATAGTTGAGGGAGCTTTCTTCACTCAGGCTAGAGCTGAAGGTTACGACCTAGGCTACGGAACTATCGCGGCAGCCGGGCATCACGCCTGCACCCTGCACTGGGTAATCAACGACGGACCGGTGACTCCTGGGGATCTATTGCTTGTTGATGCCGGTGTCGAGGTTGAAACGCTTTATACCGCTGATGTCACCAGAACAATTCCGATCAATGGAAAATTCAACAAGGTGCAAAAGGAAATCTACCTTGCCGTGCTTGAGGCAGCCGATGCCGTGTTTGCCATGGCCAAACCAGGTGTTACTTACGGCGAAATGCATAAAGCGGCAATGCAGGTGATTGCTAGAAAGACTGCCGAGTGGGGTTTCTATAAAGGTGGTTATGAAGAATCGCTCAAGCCAGAAAACCAGTGGCACCGACGCTGGATGATTCACGGCACCGGACACCACCTTGGTCTAGATGTTCACGACTGTGCTCAGGCTCGCCGCGAGATGTATCACGATCACAAGCTTGAAGAAGGCATGATCTTTACCATTGAGCCTGGTTTGTATTTTCACAAAGATGATCTGATGGTGCCAAAGGAGTTCCGCGGTATCGGGGTAAGAATCGAAGATGACGTTTTGGTTACGAAAAACGGAGTGGTTAACCTAACCGCAAAGTTACCTAGAAAGCCTAAAGAAATTGAAGCTTGGATGAAGAAGCTAAAAGGCTAGTTAGCCTCTTGGCCACCCCTGTTGTATGCCATTTGGGCATCGCTGGATAATTCCGCTGGAACTATCACTTCGTATTTAGCTGCAACTACCAAAGATCCACTAGAAAAGCTTCGCTTGGTTTTTAGAAGACTAAATCTAACTACCTGCATGAGCATGCCAAATCCAGCACCAATCAAAATGGCCGAACCCAAATTGAACTGGGTTGTTGCCTGATCACTACTTGTACCAAAAAGTAAAAAGAACAGTAAACCAATCCAGGAACCTGTAATTGCTCCATTTAGGGCAACCCTTCCATAGTTGATTTTCCCCCTAACTCTTTCAACAGTGGAGAGGTTAGAGCCAACAATAGAAATTGCGCTTGCCGGAAAATTCCCACTAATGATGCGTTCAACGTAGGCTACCGCATCTGCATAATTGGTGAAATCTGCTATCGCTGTTCCGCTAGGTAGCGCGTTTGCAACACCGCTAGGTCTAAGGGGGCTTCTTTTTGCCATGGCTATAGTCTGCCAGAGTTGCTTGCGCTCGTCTAAGGTTAACCTGTGAGTGCAACTAGAGTTTTCATCGCCCGATTAGCCGGCTGCGGTGTCTTTGATCCAGTTGGTGATCGGGTAGGTAAGGTCATCGACGTTCTAGTTGCCTACCAATCGCATGGTGCTCCAAGAACTACAGGAATGCTGGTTGAGATCACTGGGCGTAGAAGAGTGTTTGTGCCCATTGCCAGAGTGACCTCAATAGTCCCTGGCCAGGTAATCACCAACGGTCTTGTCGACCTTAGAAGATTCACCCAGCGCGGCCAAGAAGAGCGCGTCATTGCCGAGTTGCTCGGCCGCAAGGTAAACCTGCGAGATGGCTCAGGCACTGCCACTATTGAAGATTTGGCTATTGAGCGCAACGAAAAAAAGGAATGGATTGTAAGCGAACTGTTTTTACGCCGACCAAAAACTTCGGCAGCGCTATTTAGCAGAGGCCAAACCCTATTTGCCGAATGGTCTCAAATTAGCCAAGAATCAACCGATGAAGCCCAATCAGCCGAACAGTTGATTGCCACTTTCTCCGACATGCTTCCAGCTGACCTTGCCAGCGCGCTTTTGGATCTGCCGGACGAGCGAATGCTCGAAGTGGCCGAAGAGCTAGATGACGAACGTCTTGCCGATGTGCTTGAGGAATTGCCTGAGGAAGAGCAGATCGAGATCGTGCAGGATCTAGATGACCAGCGTGCAGCTGAAGTTTTGGATTTGATGCAACCCGATGACGCAGCAGACCTAATGCAAAACTTGCCTGAGGATCGAGCTGAAGCAATCTTGGAATTGATGGATGAGGAAGAAGCTGAGGATCTTCGTCGACTCATGCAGTTTGATGAACTTACCGCTGGAGGTTTGATGACCTCGGAACCAGTGATTTGCTCATCGGATGCCACCGTAGCTGAGGCAATGGCTTTAGTGCGACGCAAAGAAGTTGCCCCAGCACTTGCAGCCTCGGTCTTTGTTACCCTGCCACCGCATGAAACTCCTACTGGACGATATCTTGGAATGGTCCATTTCCAACGCTTGCTTCGTTATCCTCCGCATGAGAGACTAGGAACGATTCTGGATACGGATGTTGAGCCGGTAAGTCCAGAAACCCACATTTCCAAAATCCACCGAACTTTAGCTAACTACAACCTTGTTGCGCTGCCGGTGGTCGATCGTGAAAACCACCTAATCGGTGTTGTCACCGTTGACGATGTTTTGGATCACCTACTACCAGATGACTGGAGAACTGAAGATGAAGGAGGTATCTGATGGCCAAGAAGCGTCAGGAACTAGATACCCCTATGCTCAGAGGACGTAATCTTCTAGTTCCAAGAATTGATCGCGAACGTTTCGGACGTGCCTCCGAAGCCTTTGCTAGAGCTCTCGGCACCGGTGGCTTCCTAATTGGGCTTACCTTTTTCTGCATCATCTGGCTGGTTTGGAACACCTTGCTTCCTACCGAACTAGCCTTTGACCCAAGGGCTACTAACTTCACCTTGCTGACACTGCTACTTTCCTTGCAGGCCTCTTACGCAGCTCCGCTAATCCTCTTAGCGCAAAACCGCCAGGATGATCGAGACCGCGTAAAGACCGAGCAGGATCGCCAGCGTGCAGAGCGAAACCTAGCCGACACCGAGTATCTAGCTCGTGAAGTTGCCGCACTTCGCTTGGCTATGGAAGAGGTTGCAACCAAGGAATTCGTTCGTGACGAGATGCGTGAACTATTAGAAGAATTGGTTGCTGAACTAAAAAAGCAGAATAAGCCTGACGAAAAGTAGACCATGGCCGACAACATTGATTCGGTAATTAGCGCTTTAGAGAAAGTAATTGATCCTGAAATAGGATTACCAATTACTGATTTGGGTATGGTCGGCAACATTGATCTGACTGCAACAGAACTAAAAGTTGAAATCAAGCTAACTGTTGGTCACTGCCCGATGAAGGATGAGATAGAAAAGCAAGTTCGGGCAAGCTTGGTCGAAGCTTTTCCAGCCAAAGAGATTCAAGTGGCCATGTCGGTTATGACCAAAGTGGAGCTAGATGAACTAAAGCTGAAGCTACGTGGTAAAGAACGCACTAATCCTTTTGGTGAGAATTCTGCCACTAGGGTAATTTTGGTCAGCTCAGGTAAAGGTGGCGTTGGCAAGAGCACAATAACCGCAAATCTCGCTGTCGGATTAGCAAGACTTGGTTTTCAAGTCGGCTTAGTTGATGCCGACATTTTCGGTTTCAGCATCCCTCGTCTAATGAGCATCTCAGCCAAACCAACTCGTGTTGATGACATGATGATGATGCCAATTGCTTTTGGTGTGAAAACTATTTCCATCGGAATGTTCCTTCCTGATAACGAACCGGTCTCTTGGCGAGGTCCAATGCTTCACAAAGCAATTGAGCAGTTTCTAACTGATGTTTACTGGGGATCACTAGATTTTCTAATTGTTGATATGCCGCCAGGCACCGGAGATGTAGCCATCTCAATTGGGCAACTTCTTCCCCAGGCGAAAGTCCTGGTGGTGACTTCACCGGCCAGCGCAGCTGCCGAGGTTGCTGAACGCGCTGGCAG
>RHAS01000078.1 GCA_010028615.1 Actinomycetota bacterium | reverse complement strand
ATCCGCATGGATGGCACACCTACCAAGTCTCACCTCGGTGCAAATGCCATCCTTGGCGTTTCTCTAGCCAACGCTAGGGCAGCAGCTGAATCGTCAAGGTTGCCACTTTATCGCTACCTCGGTGGCCCAAATGCCTATACCTTGCCAGTGCCACTGATGAACATCATCAACGGTGGTGCTCACGCTGATAACGGTATTGATGTTCAGGAATTCATGATTGTTCCAATCGGCTTTGATTCTTTCTCAGAAGCACTTCGTGCTGGTGCTGAGGTTTATCACTCATTGAAATCACTACTTCACTCAAAAGGTTTGGCAACTGGTTTAGGTGATGAGGGTGGCTTTGCCCCAAACCTGGCTAATAACCGTGCAGCACTGGAGTTTATCTCCGAAGCAGTTGGCAATGCCGGATATCAAATCGGCAAGCACTTCGCCTTGGCTCTGGATGTTGCCGCGACAGAGTTCTTCGATGAGAAGAGCAAGAAGTATAAGTTTGAAGGTAAAGAACTCAGCTCTGCAGAAATGATCAAATACTACGAAGGTCTAGTCAATGATTTCCCATTGGTTTCTATTGAAGACCCGCTAGCAGAAGATGACTGGGACGGCTGGACTCAAATCACAGCAACTCTCGGTGAGAAAGTTCAGCTGGTTGGCGATGATCTCTATGTGACAAACCCAGAGCGCCTGCAGAAAGGTATTGACCACAAAGCTGGTAATGCCATTTTGGTAAAGGTAAACCAAATCGGAACTCTTACCGAAACTCTAGATGCTGTCGCTCTTGCGCAACGTAACGGTATGAAGGCAATCATCTCGCACCGTTCTGGTGAAACTGAAGATACCTTTATTGCTGATCTTGCAGTGGCAACTAATGCCGGACAAATCAAAACCGGCGCTCCAGCTAGAAGTGAGCGCGTAGCTAAATACAACCAGCTACTTCGTATTGAAGAAGAATTACAAGATGCCGCTTACTACCCAGGTGTCAACGCATTCCCCAGATACAAGAAGTAATGAAGCGGAAAGTAGTAAAGGCTAAGCCAGCTAAAGCTCCCAGGCAAGGTGTTAGTTGGACACCTTCAAGCATGGTGACGATTGGCCTTGTGGTCTTTGGTGCTTTCGTGATTGGTCCGCAACTAAGCGAACTGATTACTATGCAGACCCAAATTGCGCAGTTAAATGCCAACATCGCTAAATCTAAAGAACAACTAAAGGATCTTGCTGATGAGAAAAAGCGCTGGGATGACCCGGTCTTTATTCGTTCTCAGGCTAGAGACCGACTTTTTTATGTAATGCCTGGTGAGATTAGTTACTTAGTTCTAGATGCCGATGGTTTGAATCTCAGCGATACCTCGGGCACAGTCGGTGACATGCTGGCTAAGGCTAAAAACAGCAGTAATTTTTCACAGAGCATCGGTACCACCAAAAAGGATTGGGCCAAAGGAATGCTTCAGTCAGTACTCAGAGCAGGTCTTGACCAGCCAGTGAATAAAAACAAATCCAGCGCTAGTAACTAGATGCCTCTTTCAAAAGCCAGCCAAGCCGATCTACTGGAGATGCAGGCTCAATTGGGCCGGCCAATGCGAGATGTTCTAGCGATTGCCGCTAGATGTGCTTGCGGTAAACCACTGGTGGTGCAGACTAAGCCAAGATTAGCTTCGGGTGAGCCATTTCCCACCTTTTACTACCTGACCCACCCAGCCTTGACCGCGGCACTATCCACGTTAGAGGGGGCAGGTTTTATGGCAACCCTGCAAGATCGGCTAGCCGCAGATCCAGCCTTGCAGGTTGGCTATATAAAAGCTCACGAGGATTATCTAGCCGAGCGGGAGGCAATCCTGGATGTTCCAGAGATAACCGGCATTAGCGCTGGCGGTATGCCTACTCGGGTGAAGTGCTTGCACGCTCTTGCTGCCCACGCATTGGCTAAAGGCCAAGGAGCCAACCCGATAGGGGATATTGCCCTAGCCGAGATAGGGTTTGACCCCAAGGCCTGCCTGTGCAAGGCGGTAATATCTAGTTAGCGCACAGTCGCGCATTATTTTTGTTCAATTATTTAGGAAATCTCAGCATGCAAAAAATCTTGATCATTGGTGGCGGTTACGCAGGTTTTTATACCGCTTTCAAACTGGAGAAACATCTCACCCCGGGTGAGGCTGAGGTAACCATCGTCGATCCACTTCCTTATATGACCTACCAGCCGTTTCTGCCTGAGGTAGTGGCAGGTTCGATTGAAGCTCGTCACACAGTGGTTTCGCACCGAAGACACTTGAAGAAAACGAATATCGTAATTGGCAAAATGACCAAGATTGATCACGCAAGTAAGAAGGCAACAATTGCACTATCTGGTGCAGGAGAAACTGTTCTTGACTATGACCACGTTGTAGTTACCGCAGGTGCTGTTTCTAGAACCTTCCCAATTCCAGGTGTTGCCGATAATGCAATTGGCTTAAAAACAGTTGAAGAAGCAATTGAAATTCGTAACCGGATACTTTCTAATTTCGATAAGGCAGCGAACCTAGAGGCAGGACCAGCTAGAGATCGCCTGCTAACCTTTGTCGTTGTCGGTGGAGGTTTTGCCGGTATCGAAGTCTTTGCTGAGATGCGTAACCTTGCTTCATACCTTTTGCGCTACTACCCAACAATCAGTTTTGCCGATGTCAGATTCCACCTAATTGAAGCCATGGGCAGAATAATGCCTGAGGTCTCGCAGAAGACTAGCGAGTGGGTTCTGGAAGACCTAGACCGCAGAGGCGCAAAGGTTCATCTGAATACTCAACTTACCTCGGCAGTTGACGGTGTTGTAGAACTATCTACCGGTGAGAAGTTTGAAAGCGATGTAATCGTTTGGACTGCAGGAGTCATGGCATCGCCATATGCCAAGAACACCGATCTGCCGATGGATGAGCGCGGCAGAATAATGGCATTAGCAACTTTGCAGGTTGGTAAAGAAGGAGAGGCTGTCTCTGGAGCTTGGACCGCCGGAGATGTTGCGGCAGTGCCGGATCTAACCGGTGGCGGTGTTGGTGGCTTCTGTGTTCCAAACGCACAGCACGCTGTTCGTCAGGGCAAGCTACTTGCCAAAAACCTGGTTGCCACTATTCGAAACGAAGGCGTCTCCCAATACATCCACAAGAACATGGGTGCAGTTGCCGGCCTTGGTCTCTACAACGGTGTCTTCCAGTCAGGAAAGATTGTTCTAAAAGGCTTTTTGGCTTGGTGTGCTCACCGCGGTTACCACGGCTTAGCAATGCCTACCTGGGAACGTAAGATCAGGGTTATGCTCGGCTGGATAGCTAACCTTTTCCTCAAGCGCGACATTGTCTCGATTGCGGCTACTAAGACTCCTCGGGCGGCTTTTGAAGCCTGGGCATCTAGACCTAAAGCGTAACCACTGGCCCCCATAGCCCAATCGGCAGAGGCAGACGACTTAAAATCGTTCCAGTGTGGGTTCAAGTCCCACTGGGGGCACAGCATCAAGTTCGCTGACAGATTACTGAGGTTTTGCTCCAGATGAGGGTGGTTAACCTTAGGCTTTAACCAACTACTTTCAAGGAGTGAAATGGATCTGTCTTTCTTTACCGGCTCTGCCTTTCTACTAATCGCTGGCGTGGCACTAGTGCTACTTCTAATCTGGTTCGTCAGCATGCGAAACGGACTAGTCCGTCTAAACGTTCGCGTCGACGAGGCTTGGAGCGATATCACCGTTCAGCTAAAGCGTAGAGCTGACCTAATTCCTAACCTGATTGAGACCGTGAAGGGATACGCCAAGCACGAGTCAAAGGTTTTTGAGAATGTTACCAAGGCTAGAGCCGCAACGATTACCGGTTCGGCATTGGCTAACCCAGCAGAAGCTGCCCAAGCCGAGAACATGCTGCAGTCAGCTATGAAGTCGCTATTTGCTGTTGCTGAAGCATACCCACAGCTGCAGGCATCGCAGAACTTCCTTGGCCTTCAGTCAGAACTATCTGACACCGAAGACAAGATCATGGCTGCTAGACGTTTTTATAACGGTGGCGTTCGTGAACTAAACACCAAGATCAAAGTCTGGCCAAACTCTTTCTTTGCCAGAGGTCTTGGCTTTACCGAGCGCGCATTCTTTGAGGTAGCTGACCTAGCTGCTATTTCAAATGCTCCGGAAGTGAAGTTCTAATAACTTTA
The DNA here is from genome assembly GCA_010028615.1 of Actinomycetota bacterium. Taxonomy (GTDB): domain Bacteria; phylum Actinomycetota; class Actinomycetes; order Actinomycetales; family Microbacteriaceae; genus Rhodoluna. The sequence goes on along the minus strand of RHAS01000078.1, from coordinate 771 downwards.
TGTATTCGGCTATCGCTGCAAACAAGCGAAACACAGTCATCATCGTCGTTTTGTTTGTTCTGCTCATTGGTGGTTTAGCAACCTGGTTTGGTTACGCTAGCGGCTATGGTTCGTCGGCTTTTCTAATCATTGGATTTGTCGCCTTCTACGCCATCTTGCAGTATTACCTAGCTGGAACCTTTGCGGTGGCAGCTTCCGGTGCTGTTGAAATCACCAAGCAGGATAACCCACGGTTATGGCGCATTGTTGAAAACTTGGCCATAACCGAGGGTATGCCGATGCCTAAGGTTTACATCATCAAAGACGAAGCCCCTAATGCCTTTGCCTCAGGTAGAGATCCGAAGCACGCGGTTGTGGCGGCTACCACCGGCCTGCTAGCCATCATGGATGATAACGAGCTCGAAGGTGTTATGGCTCACGAGATGAGTCACGTAAAAAACTATGACATCAGGGTTTCAACCATCGTCTTTGGTTTAGTAAGCGCAGTCGGTATTTTGGCTGACTTCTTCCTCAGAATGGCTTTCTACTCTGGTAACTCGAGGAATCGAGACAATGGTCAGCTAGCGCTGATACTGATCGGATTGGGCATTGTCGCTTGGATTATCGCCGCTCTAATTGGTCCGCTTGTAAGTGCTGCTGTTTCTCGCCAGAGAGAATATCTAGCAGATGCATCAGGTGCTGAAATAACCAGATACCCGGAAGGTCTAGCTGGCGCTCTGCAGAAGTTACGTGATTATGGGCGTCCGATGCGCAAGGCATCAAGCTCGATGG
>RHAS01000077.1 GCA_010028615.1 Actinomycetota bacterium | reverse complement strand
GGTCAAGCCGCGCGTCGAAGAAACTTCAGCAGGGGGATTCGTCCTTGCCGCTGACGGATCTTTGCGTATCGCTGTCATTGGACGGCGAAATCGTGGTGGCCGCATCGACTGGTGCGTGCCGAAGGGGCACCCCGAGGGTAATGAAAGTATCGAACAGGCGGCTCTGAGAGAAGTTGCCGAAGAAACTGGGCTCAGTGCCGAGATTATTGAGCCGCTTGGTTCAATCCGATACGAATTTTCCACCCCGACAGCAATTATTAGTAAGACTGTCCACCACTTCCTGATGAAGCAGGTAGGTGGCGAGCTAACCATTGAAAATGATCCGGACCATGAGGCAGTAGACATCAGGTGGATATCCATAGACCTATTAGCCGACGAACTTACCCACGAAAACGAGCGACGTTTAGCTCTTATCGTGCAGGAATGGGTAAACCGGCAATGAGGCGTCTAGTTCTGGCTCTCATGGTTATCGGGCTTAGCGCTAGTAGCTTCCAAGCCCAGGCGAGCTTGCCTGCTGCGCAAGTCTTTATAGTGGCTGGCTCGGATGTAAATATGGTCTCTCGGGAGTCTAAGGTCCCAGTTTCGGTTCAAAATAACTATGACCGTGCGATCAGGGTCCGGGTTCATGCACTATCTAGTGACCCAGCGGTAAATGTTCAAGAGTATGTCTCGGTAAGCATTCCTGCCAACTCACGAAAAGATGCTTTGCTTCCGGTCAGTGTAATCTCGGCTGGAGAGTTCAAACTCAAGGTTTGGGTTACCACCTTTACAGATATCCGACTGGGCAAATCAACCGAGATAAAGCTAACTGCGAATCCAGATATCGAGCTGGTTATCCTGATTGGCTTTGGAGCGCTACTGAGTATATTGATCGGTTTGGGTGGATACCGAATGGTCAGACGAAAAGGTAAAGCTTGAGCGTTCTAAAGTCTTCTCTGATTATGGCCAGCGGCACAATTCTTAGCCGCGGGCTTGGCATTATTAGAGCGATATTGCTAGCAGCAACAATTGGTGTTACCACCAACGCGGCTGACGCATTCGGTGTTGCAAACCAATTACCGAATAACGTCTACGCGATTATTGTCGGCGGTGTTTTGAACGCTGTTTTGGTACCGCAGATAGTTAAGGCTAAAGCCCACCTCGATGGTGGTAAGGCATATATTGATCGCCTGCTCACACTTGCAATCGTCATCTTTGGTTCAGTCACGGTAGTCACCACTCTTTCAGCGCCACTACTTGTCGCCCTCTACACCAACGGTTGGAGCGCTAGCCAATTAGCTCTTGCCACCGCCTTCGCCTACTGGTGTTTGCCGCAATTATTCTTCTACGGTCTCTACACCCTGCTCGGTGAAGTATTAAACGCAAGAAGTCGATTCGGTCCTTATATGTGGGCACCGGTATTGAACAATGTTGTTGCTATCACCGGAATGTTAATTTTCATTTGGCAGTTTGGTCTAGATCCAACTGGTGCTGAAAGTATTGAGAGTTGGACTCAAGCACAAATCTCACTACTTGCCGGTACCGCTACCGCAGGTGTTGCCGCTCAAGCGCTTATCCTTTTTGTCTCATGGAAACGCATGGGGCTCAAATACAATTTCAACTTCGGTTGGAAAGGTGTCGGTCTTGGCCCTGCCATGCGAACGGCTTCTTGGACTCTAGGGATGCTGGTGGTTAGTCAGATCGGTGGCGTTGTCCAAACCGCGGTTGCCTCTACTGCTGTTGGTGGTCGTGAGGTGTTCGCCGGTCAAGAGATCGCTATTGCGTCCGTAGCTGCCATGAGCATCGCTTGGTTGATTTTTATGCTCCCGCATTCTGTGGCGACGGTATCGATAGCCACCGCCTACTTCACCAGAATGTCTACTCACGCCATGGAGAAAAAATTCGATGAGCTAAAAACGGATCTGGCCGATGGCCTTCGAGCAATTGCCATGATTAGCGTTCTCGCCAGCGCTGGCCTAATTGTCCTGGCCTACCCGATCTCTCGCGTGTTCGTCGGAGAGCTCCCTAGCGCCATAGCGCTTGGCAATGTGGTGATTGCCATGGTTATCGGTCTTCTCCCCTTTAGCTATGTCTTCATGATCCAAAGAGCTTTTTATTCTCTTGAGGACACCAGGACGCCCTTCCTCTTTACTGCAGTTCAGGTCAGCTTCAACATTGCTGGGTCACTTCTTGTGGCTATCTATGTTGATTCGATTTGGAAAGTTGTCGCACTTTCATTGGTGACAAGCGCTAGCGTTTTGATTCAAGCAATTCTTGCTTTTGTGATGTTCAAACGTAAATTTGGTTCACTTGGACATAGCCATCTTTCAGTGGCAACAGGAAAATTTATTGTGGCTGCAGTAATAGCCGGGTCAGCTGGTTTTGGAATTCTGCAACTACTCGGCGGAGCAAGACCAGGTGCATTCCCAGTGCTAACTGTTCTATCGTCAACGTTAACTTGCTTAATCATCGGCTCGGTGATGGGCCTGTTGTATTTGACCGTGTTGCGATTGCTCCGAGTTCCAGAAATAAAGACACTCACCGATCCGATCAAGAAGTTGCTTGGTCGAGGCTAGAGCGCGACTAAACTTTATTTACCAACATCCAAATCTGGAGAATAAATTGCGTGAAGTAATCATCATCGGTTCCGGACCTGCTGGATACACAGCAGGTATTTATGCTGCTCGAGCTGGACTCAAGCCGCTTCTAATTGCATCATCAGTTGAAGCCGGTGGTGAGCTAATGAAGACTACTGAGGTTGAAAACTATCCGGGTTTTCCAAACGGTTTGCAAGGACCTGAGTTGATGGATGCATTCCGAGCACAAGCCGAAAGATTCGGAACCGAAGTACTACTCGATGATGTTGTTGAAGTTGATCTAAAGAACCAAACCAAAATTGTAAAAACTGGTAACGGTAAAACTTTTGAATCCAAGACTGTGATTTTGGCTACCGGGGCTGCCTACCGTGAACTTGGTTTACCTCGCGAAAAAGAACTTAGCGGATATGGTATCTCTTGGTGTGCTACCTGTGATGGTTTCTTCTTTAGAGAAAAAGTTATCGCAGTAGTTGGTGGCGGTGACTCAGCGATGGAAGAGGCTACTTTCCTAACTCGCTTTGCATCAAAGGTTTATCTAATTCACCGCAGAGATAGTTTCAAAGCCTCCAAAATTATGCAGGAACGAGCACTTGCAAATCCAAAGATCGAAGTTGTTTGGAATACCGAAGTAATTGAATTACTTGGCGAAGGCAAACTCTCTGGAGTGACATTGCGTAACACCGTTGATGGCACAACTAAGAATCTGGACCTCGATGGTCTTTTCATAGCGATTGGAAATGACCCGAGAGTTTGGCTTGTTGAAGACCAGGTTGAATTAACTTCAGAAAAATTTATTAAGGTTGACGGCCGATCCTCGAAGACAAGTCTGCCTGGTGTCTTTGCCGCGGGAGATGTAATTGACCCGACTTATCGCCAGGCGATTACAGCAGCTGGTTCCGGATGTGTTGCTGCCCTAGATGCAGAACACTACCTGACTGATTTAGAATAGAACTAACCCTAAGGAGAAAAACATGTCAGCGAAGCATGTAACAACAAGCAGTTTTCAAGCCGATGTATTGTCTTCGGCAAAGCCAGTTCTAGTAGATTTCTGGGCTGAATGGTGCGGACCATGCCGCATGGTTTCCCCAATCCTTGATGAGATCTCTTCTGAATATGGTGAAAAGCTAACCATCGTAAAAGTAAACGTTGATGAAGAGCCAACTCTCGCCCAGCAGTATGGAATCACTTCAATTCCAGCTCTACATGTTTTCCAAAATGGGCAGGTTGTGAAGCAGATTGTTGGCGCTAAACCAAAGCCGAGCCTGCTAGCTGACCTCAACGAATTCATCAACTAGTTTTAAAAGCCAATGGCCTTGAATACTCAAGGCCATTTTGCTTTATCAAGGTTATCCACAGGCAAAACTAGGAAAAGTGGAAAACCTCGTCTAGTTGTGGATAGTTATCCACAGGCTAATATTTGATATCTAAGCCCATTGCTTTAACGATTCGGTTTAGATCGTCGACGCTTGCAAAGTCAATCGTTATCGTGCCTTTTCTTGCACCGAGTTTGATTTTGACTTTTGTATCTAAACTGTCCCCAATTTTCTCAGCCAGGGTATTTAGTGCCTGCTGCTTGCCGCCAAGCTTGATCTTCGGCTTGGTTGGTAGGGCCTTGGCCGCTAACTCTGTGTCTCTAACTGATAATCCTAGGTTGATAACCCGCTCTGCCAACTCGGTCATCTTTTCTGCACCATCAACTGAAAGAATGGCCCTGGCGTGACCAGCTGATAAGACACCGGCGGCTACTTTTGCCTGAACGCTGGTTGGCAACTTGAGAAGGCGGATGGTATTGGTAATTTGTGGCCTTGATCTGGAGAGCTTCTCAGCTAGCTGATCCTGTGTACAACCGTATTCTTCAAGAAGTTGTTGATAAGCGTTCGCTTCTTCAATTGCGTTTAGATCGCTACGGTGAAGATTCTCCAGCAATGCGTCTCTAAGCATGTTTTCATCCGCGGTATCACGGATAACAGCTGGGATCTGAACCAAACCAGCCTCTTTGGAGGCACGCAGGCGACGCTCACCCATGATCAGTTCATACTTGTCAACGCCGTTTTGTTTACCAAGTGAACGAATAGAAATTGGCTGGAGCACACCGAATTCACGGATGCTGCCTACTAACTCGGCGAAGGCATCCGGCTCGAAGTTGACTCGAGGTTGCTTTGGATTTGGAACAATGTCATCGATGTTGATGTATCCGAAAGCTGCGCCAGGAACTGGGACCAAGTCCACTGGTGCATTGGCTGAACCGCCAAAGAAAACACTGATCGGGTTGCCGTCTACCGGTCTTTCCATGCGTTCATTTTCACTGTTAGCTCCTGGGATTAATGCCCCAATTCCGCGTCCCAGTCCACCTTTTTTCTCAGCCATGCTTTACTCCTTTTTGGGCGATCTCAATTGCAGCTTCCATGTAAGAGATTGCCCCGTTTGATGAACGGTCATAGTTAATCACGCTTTTGCTATAAC
>RHAS01000076.1 GCA_010028615.1 Actinomycetota bacterium | reverse complement strand
CAGCAAGGTCTGCACTTCACGCTCTAGAGAAGGTCCTTCCTGGCGTTGAACTCAATGTCTACGCTAGAACACCAACAGCCTTTTTTACAGAGATAGGGGAGAGAGAACAGTATCTTTCAATCAGGCCTCTCAGCGATTTCGTGGGGAAAGAGAATCTAGTGATAAACACAACACCCGTAGATCTCTCTTTTGTTGATGCTGTTCCTAGCTATTGGATGAACACAGGGTACTCAAACAAATTTGGTGTTCCCTCTGGTTCGACGAGCATTAGTCCGCTTGAGATGCTCCTTTGGCAAGCAATTGCCCAAATTAGGATTTTTACTTTAGGTGATGCAACAATCCAAGTGACCAATGAGGATGAGCTAATTTTGAAAATCCGCCATGCACTAGAAGTTCTCTAGTGTGGGAGAATAGAAGACATGCTACGTTGGCTAACTGCTGGTGAATCTCACGGACCCGAACTTACCGCTATTTTAGAGGGGCTACCCGCTGGTGTCTCGATAACATCCGAAATGGTAAGTAAAGCTTTGTATCGAAGAAGGCTTGGTTACGGACGAGGTGCTCGCATGAAGTTCGAGCAAGACGAGCTCACAATAACTGGCGGAGTGCGCCACGGTATGAGTCTTGGTGGTCCAATATCTTTATCAATTGCCAACACCGAGTGGCCAAAATGGCAAGAAGTCATGTCTCCGGACCCAATTGCAGAACAAGTTACCGGGGCAAGGGCCGAACCACTAACAAGGCCGAGACCAGGTCATGCAGATTTCACTGGAATGCAGAAATATGGCTTTGATGAAGCTAGGCCAGTTCTTGAACGAGCATCGGCACGCGAGACCGCAGCTCGAGTGGCGCTTGGCGCCTGCGCTTCTTCTTTTCTAGATTCTCTTGGCATAAGACTCGTGACCCACACAATTGCAATCGGCTCGGTATCAGGTAATCCTAAGCACCCACATCCAAATGACTCGGATCTAATTGATGAGGACCCAGTTCGTTGCAGCGACCCAGAGCTAAGCGCCAGGATGGTCGCCGAGGTTGATAGTGCTCACAAAGATGGGGACACACTTGGTGGTGTGGTTGAGGTCCTTGTTTACGGACTGCCACCTGGATTAGGTTCTTATGTGCATTGGGATAGACGCCTCGACAGCAAGCTGGCTGGCGCTCTTATGGGTATTCAGGCAATCAAAGGTGTAGAGGTAGGCGACGGTTTTGAGTCAGCCAAACGCAGGGGATCTCAAGCTCATGACGAGATGGCCCTGTCGGATGGCTTGGTCACAAGATTGTCCTCGCGTGCTGGCGGCATAGAAGGTGGAATGAGCACCGGCCAGGTACTAAGCGTTCGAGCAGCCATGAAACCAATTTCAACAGTTCCAAGATCATTGAAGACTGTCGATGTAGCTGATGGAACAGAATCTACAGCGCATCACCAAAGATCGGATGTCTGTGCTGTTCCTGCAGCAGGAATAGTTGCTGAGGCGATGGTTTCACTCGTTATCGCCGATGCTGTTCTTGAAAAATTTGGTGGCGATTCAATCACCGAGACACTTCGAAACTTCAACTCTTACTTGGCTAACCTGCCCGAAAACTTACGTTCGCAGATAGACCGTTAGGATGCCTAGCAAACCAATAGTGCTCATCGGACCTATGGGTGTTGGAAAAACAACCATTGGTAAGAAACTTGCGAAGAGACTTGAATTCACATTTATTGACACAGACCAAGTTTTGATTGGTAAATACGGGCCGATTAGTCAGATTTTTGAGGAGCACGGCGAGGGCCATTTTAGAAAGCTTGAAGAAATAGAGGTCGCAGAAAGCCTTGGCGCTAGAGCAGTTATCTCAACTGGTGGCGGAGCTGTTCTCAGCCCCGAAACCCAGAAAAGGCTTAGAAAAGCGATAGTTATATACCTAGAGACAGATGGCCGACACATTGGCAGCAGGCTAAGTAAGGGTAATCGACCGCTTCTAAAAAATGGATTTGAAGATTGGAAGAGAATCTACGCTGAGCGCAGGCCAATCTATGAAAAACTAGCGGACATAACCATAAATACATCCAAACAGGGTCTACGAGCGACACTTGAAGAAATCTGTGAAAGGTTGGATCGTAATGAGTGACCTCAAAGTGCTCAAAGCTTCTGGACTTTCGAGCTATGAAGTGCGCCTTGGGCGTGGTTTAGTTGATGAAGTCGCTCCAATCCTTGGATCGCTTGTTCGCAAAGTTTTGCTTGTTTATCCTGAGCCACTTGAGGCATCAGCAAGCTACCTCGCAGATCGACTTCGAGAATCGAATCTTGAAATCTGGCAATTCCCAGTTGCCGATGGTGAAGATGCAAAGACAGACAGATGGCTTTCCATCGCTTGGTCCAGTCTTGGTCAGGCAGGTTTCTCAAGGTCTGATGCAGTTGTTTCACTCGGTGGCGGGAGTGTCACCGATTTAGCTGGATTCATTGCGAGCACCTGGCTTAGAGGGATCGCTGTTGTCCATGTGCCGACTACATTGCTTGCCATGGTGGACGCCGCCATAGGCGGTAAAACCGGAATCAATACCCTTGAAGGTAAAAACCTTGTCGGTTCCTTCTATGACCCGCGAGCCATAATCGTTGACTTAGATGCTCTGGAGTCACTACCGAAAATTGAGTTAGCTTCAGGCTTTGCCGAAATTGTTAAATGCGGTTTCATCGCCGATCCAACAATTCTGCAGCTTATTCAGGAAGACATTCAGGAAGCAACTAATCCTGCCTCTGAAAGATTTGCGTCATTAGTCGAAAAGGCGATAGCTGTAAAAATTAAAGTTGTCGGACAGGACTTCAAAGAATCTTCGCTACGAGAGATTCTCAATTACGGTCATACATTGGGTCATTCGATTGAACTTGCCGAGCATTTCAAAATAAGGCATGGTCATGCTGTGTCAATCGGTATGGTCTTCGCCGCTGAACTAGCTCGATTGTCAGGTAAATTATCGGATGATGTGGCTGATTTGCACCGCACTGTCCTATCAAGCCTTGGACTGCCCGTTAGCTACCCAATCGATCGCTGGAATGCGCTATACAAGGGGATGCAAATTGATAAGAAATCAAGGGCTGGCATTCTCAGGTTTATAGTCTTGGAAGACCTGGCCCGGCCTGTGGTGCTCGAGGCTGTTACTGAAGAAATCCTTTTCCAAGCCTTTCAAGAGCTTGCAAGTTAGCGGTAGATTCTAATAATGCGAAAAGTTCTGGTCCTAAATGGTCCTAATCTAGCCCAGCTGGGCAGCCGAGAGCCTGATGTTTACGGCACCACTAACTATGTGGATTTAGTCTCGGCTATCACCGCTGAAGGTGTTTCGCTGGGGATTGAGACAGACGTTCGTCAGACTAACGACGAGGCTGAACTTATTGGTTGGCTCCATGAGGCCCTAGAAAATCAGCTAGATGTTGTTCTCAACCCAGCGGCGTTTACGCATTATTCTTACGCGCTGAGGGACGCGGCTGCGATGCTTACTAAATCAGGTCGCAAGTTGATTGAGGTGCATATCTCCAACCCAAATGCAAGAGAAGAGTTCCGTCACACTTCGGTGATCGCTGGTGTAGCAACCGGCACTATTGCGGGCCTTGGAACTAATTCCTACCTGTTAGCACTTAGATTTCTTGCCGACTGATAAACTCAACAAGGCTGTCTAGGCTCTAAAAACAAAGGTAAAACAATGGCAACTAGCAACGATCTTAAAAACGGCATGGTCCTAAGCATGGATAACCAACTCTGGCAGGTGGTTGAATTCCAGCACGTGAAACCAGGTAAAGGCCCAGCATTCGTTAGAACGAAACTAAAAAACGTTATCAGCGGAAAAGTAATTGATAGGACTCTAAACGCTGGAGTCAAGATTGATACGGCTAATGTCGATAAGCGAGAGATGCAGTATCTCTACAACGATGGCTCCGGTTTCGTCTTTATGGACACTCAGGATTATGACCAAATGACGTTGAGCCCAGAACTAGTAGGAGAGGCTTCCAACTACCTGCTTGAAAACCAACAGGCTATTGTTGCTATACACGAAGGTTTACCAATCTACGTTGAACTACCAGCTTCCGTAGTTCTTGAGATCACTTTCACTGAACCTGGATTGCAGGGAGACCGTTCAAGCGGAGGAACCAAACCAGCTACCCTCGAAACAGGACTTCAGATTCAGGTTCCATTGTTCATTGAACAAGGTACGAAAGTAAAAGTTGACACCAGAACCGGGGATTACCTCGGTCGAGTCACTGACTAAAGGTGAGCGCTAGAACTAAATCTCGTAAACGAGCTATCGAAGCTCTTTACGCCGCAGATCTAAGAGATGCATTGGCGACGGAACTACTTGAAGAAACTAGACTAAGCGTTGCCGATCGTCAGAATCAGGAAGAGATTTTTGGTTACGCCCAAGAGCTTGTTATCGGAGTGCTCAGCCATCAGGTAGATATTGACCAAAGAATCAGCGCACTTAGCCAGAACTGGGCCATAGACCGCATGCCGGCACTCGACAGGGCAATCTTGCGTCTAGCTTGCTTTGAGATTCTCTTTGGTAAAGATACTCCCGCGGAAGTCGCCATCTCTGAGGCAGTTGAGATAGCAGGGGAGCTAAGCACTGAGGAATCACCAAGTTTTATAAATGGAGTTTTAGCGGCCATTCTTGCAACGCGCAAAGCAATCTAGCAATTTCACCTGGCTATCAGGTATAGTAACCAAAGATAAATCCTTTAACAGCGTCCTGTGAGGCGCAGAAGGAGCAAGCATGAACGCGCGCACCGTACTAAACGCTGATGACATCAATCGCGCTGTTACCCGCATTTCTCACGAAATTGTTGAATCCAACCACGGAACTGAAGATTTACTGCTGCTTGGCATTCCCACCAGAGGAGTCTTCTTAGCGGAGCGCATCGCTCAATCAATAGGTTCTAATTACCCTAATTTTGATGCAGTTTCATCCCTTGGAAAACTTGATGTCACGATGTTTAGGGATGATCTTTCAACTAAACCAACAAAAGAGATATCTGGAACTTTCATCCCGGTTGGCGAAATATCAAACAAGAC
>RHAS01000075.1 GCA_010028615.1 Actinomycetota bacterium | reverse complement strand
AAGATTAGATCGTATTCCTAGACACATATCGATGCACCCCTGTGGGGTTATCTTGGGTGATTTGACCTTACCTAGATTAACCCCGGTAGAACCCAGCGGTATGGGGTTACCGATGAGCCAGTTTGATAAAGACGACATGGACCCGATGGGTTTTCTAAAGCTGGATGTTCTAGGTGTAAGAATGCAGTCAACCATGGCTTATGCGGTTAGTGAAATAAAGCGAGTTAGGAAGGTTGATCTAGACCTAGACGGTATTGCTAAAGATGATGCTGCAACATTTAAGGCCATTAGAACCACTAATACTTTAGGTATCTTCCAGATTGAGTCCCCCGGTCAAAGAGAACTAACCGGTAAGCACCAACCAACAGAGTTCAATGACCTAACCATCCAGATATCTCTGTTTAGACCGGGACCGATGAAAGGCAACATGATCTTGCCTTACCTAGATAGAAGACATGGCTTTGAAAAACCGGATTACATTCACAAAGACCTAGAACCGATACTCAAAGAAACCTACGGTGTGGTGATATTCCATGAGCATGTCTTGAGAATCCTAAACAAGATGACCGGTTGTTCTTTAGCTAGGGCAGATGAACTTAGAAGACAACTAGAGAACCCTAAAGCGCGAATGATGATTCAAGACTTTTTTAGAACCAATGCGGCTAAGAAAGGGTATTCGAAGAGCGTTATCGATAAGGTCTGGAACATCAATGACTCATGATCCTGGGATGTATCCGCGGAGATTACTTATCGCTGAAGCCAGAAGGCTAGGGGTAAAACTACTACCGATAGATATCAACAAGTCTTCTAATGAATTTCACGTTGAGAAAACATCCGATGGCACAGCCATCCGGATGAGTTTTGTTGACCTGAAATCAATCAGCGAAACCGAGATAAATCGCTTTATTGAACATCAGCCATACTCATCGCTAACTGACTTTTATCTTCGAGGTAAACCTTCTAGGCGAACCTTTGAAAGGTTGGCTCTTATCGGTGCTTTCGATGAGTTGGCTAAAGGCTCCACCAGAGGAGATATCTTAGAGCGGGTAAAAGAACTAAATGCCATAAAAGTAAGGCCAGATAGCGAGAATGACCTTTTTGCTTACGGCAATGAGCCGATGCCTAAAGGTAATCCGGAATTGCTTACGGCAATGAGCCGATGCCTAAAGGTAATCCGGAACCAAGTAATGCAGAGAAGGTAGCTAACGAACTAGAGCTACTGAACATGGATCTAACTGAGCATGTGATTGAGAAGTATCGACCGATGCTAGATGAACTGGGTGTGGTCTATGCCAATGAATTACTAGAGATAAGAAATAAGACCAATGTTTTGGTAGCAGGGATTAGAGTTGCTACCCAGACTCCCCCCATGCGCTCTGGTAAACGTGTGGTGTTTATTTCTCTTGATGATGGTTCTGGCTGTTCCGATGCCACCTTCTTTGATGAAGCACAAAAACGCTGCAGTCACATATTGTTTAACACCAGGCTGATGCTAATCGGTGGCAAGGTAAGAAGAACCGGAGCCAAAGGCGTTTCGATTATGGCTGAGAACGCGTGGCGACTAGATGAACTCTGGGAGCAGTGGCAGTTAAAAAAGAAGCTGGCAACTACCGAGGTAGCTGCCAGCTTCGATCAAGCCAGTTAGTCTCTATTGAAGATAGAGAGCAGTCTTAGGATTTCGATGTATAGCCAGACCATCGTGACCAAAAGGCCGAAAGCACCTTTCCACTCATAGTCGCGATCTAGGCCAACCTCTGCTCCACGAGCAATGTCATTGAAATCAAGGTTCAGTGTGAAAGCTGCTAGACCAACACCAATTAGACCTGCAATCCAGCCATACTGGGTGCCGTAAACACCAGAAGATCCAGTGAACATCGAATACAAGAAGTTCACTAGGGCAAAACCGGCGTAACCGATAAGTGCAAAAGTCATCACTCTAGTAAATCCAGCTGTTACTTTGATCCAGCCCATTGAGTATGCGGTGAACATAGCACCTGCAGTGGTTAGAGTACCTAGCACTGCCTGCATGACAATCCCTGGGTATACCTGCTCAAAGAAACTAGATATCGTTCCAATAAATAGTCCCTGCAGCACGGCATAGGCCATGATTGCAGCTGGTCTAATCTTCTGAGAGAAGGTAATCCACATTGCAACACCAAAAGCAATCAGGGTTGCTGGGAGGGCTAATCCCTGCAGTGCCGGAATGTTCCAAGCAGCAAGAGCACCTACTAGAAGTAGGCCAAATAGGCCAAGGATCTTGATGGCTGTGCCACCGACAGTCATCTTCTGTGAAGATACGATCTTGTCGAATTGGGCATCAACTTCAGCCTGACGAGATAGAACCTCGTCTGGAAGCATACGGTTCATTACTGGGTTATGTGATGTAGTCATGTCTCTAGTTTAATTTTCTCTCTGTTATTTACTGTGCTTTTTCAGCAAATTCTAAGAGTATGGCGGCTGTTCCTGAAGCCCCAACCCTACTGGCTCCTGCCTCTGCCATGTCAATCAGGGCATCCAGAGTCCTGATACCGCCAGAAGCCTTTACACCAATTCCATCGCCAACTGTTTCACGCATGGTCTTGATTGCTTCAACGGTTGCACCAGAGCTGTGAAAGCCGGTCGAGGTCTTTACAAAATCTGCTCCAGCGGCAACCGATAGCTGACAGGCAGCAATAATCTGCTCTCTAGACCAAAGGCAGGTTTCTAAAATGACTTTGACGATTGCCTTAGCGTTTGTCCCCTTTGTCGCCTTTACAACTGCTTCTATATCTTCCTGGACGAATAGATGATCACCCGTGGCAAATGCACCGAGGTTCATAACCATGTCAATCTCTAAGGCTCCGTTTTTTACAGCCTCGATTGTTTCCTGGACCTTAGTGTGTGTTGTTACTGTGCCGTGCGGAAAACCAACCACGGTGCAGAGTAGGACGTTGGAGCCAGATAAAGCTTTTGCAGAATAGGCAACATCCATCGGTCTAATACACATGGCCTTTACTTCGCTGGCTAGTGCAGTATCAATGCAGGCATCGAGGTCATTTGCTGTGGCCTCTGGCTTTAGCAGGGTGTGGTCAATTAAAGAAACTATTTGCTCTTTGGAATATCCGCGATATGTTGGCATGAGCCTAGTCTAGACAAGTGGTGGACCTAAGGGGACTTGAACCCCTGACCCCCTGCATGCCATGCAGGTGCGCTACCAGCTGCGCCATAGGCCCTTGTGTATCTATAGATTACTACAGTTTGAGTACTGGAGCATCCTTCCAAAGCCGCTCGATGTCATAGAACATGCGCTCCTGCTCATGCATGACGTGAACGATTAGATCACCGTAATCCATCAAGATCCAGCGGCCTAACTCTTTGCCCTCTTTACGAATGAGCTTGAATTTTTGCTCTAGCATCTTCTCTTCAATGGCATCAGCGATTGAAGCTACCTGTCTTTCGTTCCTACCAGAAACAAATAGGAAGACATCGGTTAGGACAAAAGGTTTGGAAACATCTAGGGCGACAATGTTTTCACCAAGTTTTTCTTCTGCGGCAGAGTAAGCGACTTTAGTCATAGCTATGGCGTTTTGAGATGCAGTCAATAGTTCGCTTTCTTAGTAGCCGCCGAGGAAAAAGGCGATGCCTACTCCGGCACCGATCAAAACTGCGGCAACACAGATTAGTCCGAAAATCAAATAGGGATTTAGCCCACGGTGCGCTCCCCCAGCCATCACAGCCTGACCCTGGGTCTTAGCGATTACACCAGACACTCTTATTGGCGGGATACCTGGAATGTAGTTTGATTTAGCGTCTTTATCAAGATCGTTATCGGCATCATCAGAGATCATTACCGGATCAATCTCACCAGTGTGAGTTATCAAACCACTCACGTCAATGCTTCCGGTGATAACTATTTCTCCAGCATCGGAAATCACCGATCCACCAGCAGTGATATCTCTCGGTGGTTCAATCACGATGTTGGTAGCGGTTATCTCTCCGGTTAGAGCGCTAGATACTCGAAATTGTGGATTACCTTCTTCGTCGAGCTCAACTTCGGTAATTGCCTTTTCGAGCTCCACACTGCTTTTTTCAGTTTGCGCTCTAGCAATAGCTTCAGCCTGCTCCCGCATGGCTTTTCTTGTTAGCGGTTGATTGGTGTTATCAGTCATGCTCACCATACAAATTGTTTTTGGCAATGTATTGCACCACACCATCTGGAACTAGATACCAAACCGGATAGCCCGCTCTTACCCTGGCTCTAACATCTGTTGAAGAGATTGCTAGCGCTGGTATTTCCAGAGATGAAATAGACCCTTCAGGGCTCTGTGGAATAGTTAGCTTGTGCCCTGGACGGCTAACTGCAACAAAGTGAGCAAGATCCCAAAGCCTGTCTACTTCTTTCCAGGTTAGAATCTGAGCGATTGCATCGGCACCAGAAATAAATATCAAATCAGCACCTGGGTAAAGCTCTTGCATTTCGGTCAGGGTATCGACTGTGTAGGTATCTCCGCCACGATCGATATCGATCCTGCTTACTTTAAACCTTGGATTGGAAGCGGTTGCAATCACAGTCATCAGGTACCGATGCTCAGCAGGTGTTACCTGCTCTTTTAGATATGGAGAGCCGGTAGGTACGAAAACCACTTCGTCTAGTTTGAAAGCGCTGGCAACCTCACTGGCTGCCACCAGGTGACCGTTGTGAATAGGGTCAAAGGTGCCACCCATGACTCCGATTCGTAATTTTGCGGTCAAAGGCAAGATCCTTAGTGCGAAGCCTTAGAGTCGTTATCTTTGTGGTCATGGCGATTCGCCACATCACGATAAGACCAGGTAATAGCTGCTAGCAACAGGAAAACACCAAAAGCGATAGCACCAAATAGTGGTGCTGGAAATGGCAATTCAACGTGCCCTGGTTCAGAAACATTAGTTAGCGCTTCTAGAAATCTCACCTATTACTCCTTGAAATACTCTGTTCTTCAAATCTACCCTAGCCTGAGCGGTTTAGGCTCTGGACTGCCCCGAACCTCGAACCAACCACTTGCTGGTAGTCAATTCGTTTAGCCCCATCGGGCCTCT
>RHAS01000074.1 GCA_010028615.1 Actinomycetota bacterium | reverse complement strand
AGTAGCTGACGGTGGCTCGGTGCTTATCCCAGCTTTTGCAGTGGACAGAACAGAAGTAATCCTGATGCGACTTCGCGAATTAGTCGAGCAAGGAAAAATTCCACGAGTTCCTATTTATGTTGATTCACCGATGGCGCTAAAAGCACTTGACTTCTATCGCGAGGCTATTCAAAGTGAATCTGCTGAAATTAGAGACGATGTTGTAGCTAAGTGGAAAGACAGTGACCCTTTTGATCCAGGAACTTTAGTTGAGTTGCGCACAGTTGAAGAATCTAAGACTGTAAATAACCCAACTCAGTCCTGCATCATTATTTCTGCTTCCGGTATGGCTACCGGTGGTCGGGTGGTGCATCACCTGAGGCAGATGCTGCCTAATCCAAAGCACCTGGTTCTCCTAGTTGGCTACCAGTCGGTAGGTACCAGAGGCAGAGCGCTAATCGATGGTGCCAAGGAAGTAAAGATGCACGGCGAGTATGTTCCAGTAAGAGCCAGGGTCGAGCAGCTCGGTGAATTCTCGGTGCATGCCGATTCGAACGAGCTTCTGGCCTGGCTACAGACCGCTTCTATTGCACCTAATCAGGTATTCGTTGTGCACGGTGAAGCTGGAGTGGCAGAAAGCTTTAGCGAGCAGATCCATGCCAAGTTGGGCTGGAAGTCGGTAGCGCCTAAAGACGGTGAAAGCTACCCACTTTAGCCGAGACTACTTTTAGGCTTAGAAGTACTAGCGAAAGAACGGTTATGCGAGCTCTGGTAAAGACTGGCCCAAATAAGGGTCTAGAGATGCTGGATGTGGCAGAACCAACAGTCGGCGAGACCGATGTAAAGATTCGAGTGCTTAGAACCGGTATCTGCGGCACAGATCTGCATATAGACAGTTGGGATAACTGGGCTGCCGAAACGATAAAACCACCACTGATTCCAGGCCATGAATTTTATGGCCAAGTAGTTGAAATTGGCTCTCGAGTCCATGAGGTTGAAGTTGGCGCTTTTGTTTCAGGCGAAGGTCATATAGTTTGTCGCATCTGTAGAAACTGTCGAGCTGGACGATTCCAGATGTGTATTCGCACCCAGGGTGTTGGCGTTAATCGAGACGGAGCCTTTGCTGAATATGTAGTCATACCAGAATCAAATGTTTGGGTTCATCCTGATGCGATAGATCCAGATCTCGGTGCAATCTTTGACCCTTTTGGTAATGCGGTTCACACCGCTTCTGTTTTTAGTCTGGTCGGTGAAGATGTTTTGATTTCAGGTGCTGGCCCGATTGGTTTGATGTCAATCGCAGTAGCCAGGCACTCGGGTGCCCGCTACATCGTTGTTACCGACATTAGCGAGCCTCGACTTGAGATGGCTAGGAAGATGGGCGTCGATATCGCGCTGAATGTTTCGAAGCACAAAATCATCGAAGCTCAGCATCAGTTAGGTATGCGTGAGGGATTTGATGTCGGTTTTGAGATGTCGGGACACAAAACAGCACTCCAAGAAATGATTGACAACATGAACCACGGTGGTTCGGTTGCCATGCTTGGACTACCGAGTGAACCGATCGAAATCGATTGGTCAAAAGTTGTCACTCACATGCTTACCCTGAAAGGTATCTACGGTCGCGAAATGTTTGAGACCTGGGCGGCGATGAGCTCGATGCTGAAAGCTAGCGAGATACTGCAGCAGCGTATTGCTTCGGTAATCACCGATCGTTTGCCGGCTAGATCCTGGCGAGAGGGCTTCGAGATTGCTAGAGCGGCAACCGGGGGTAAGGTTGTTTTGGATTGGACCCAACTTTAAATGTTTGCAGATCTAAAAAAACAGCTAGAAGATAATATTGCGGAACTAAAAGCCGCTGGACTATATAAAGTCGAGCGCGAAATTGATTCACCGCAGCAAGCAAATATCGAATCAGCAAATCGTCACCTGCTGAATTTTTGTGCCAATAACTATCTTGGGTTAGCTAACGATTCAAGAGTGATCGAAGCGGCTAGCGAAATTCTGGCTGAGCGTGGCTTCGGGGTTGCCAGCGTGCGCTTTATTTGCGGTACGCAGGATATTCATAAGGATCTAGAACAAGAGGTATCTAAGTTTCTTGGAACCGATGACACCATTTTGTTTAGTTCCTGCTTTGACGCCAATGGCGGGGTATTCGAAGCGCTCTTTGCTGAGCCCGATGCCATCATTAGCGATGAGCTAAATCACGCCAGCATCATTGACGGTATCCGTTTATCCAAAGCGGCCAGATTTAGATACCGTAACCGTGACATGGCTGATCTAGAGCGATGCCTGGTTGAAGCTTCTCCGGCAAGAAACAGAATTATTGTTACCGACGGTGTATTTAGCATGGATGGCTATTTAGCTCCGTTACAGGAAATTTGTGCTCTGGCAAAAAAATACAACGCCATTGTCATGGTCGATGATTCACATGCGATCGGTTTGATTGGACAGACCGGAGCTGGCACACCGGAGCGAGCCGGGGTTAGCGATCAGGTTGACATCTATACCGGAACCTTTGGCAAAGCATTAGGCGGGGCGGCCGGCGGTTATGTTTCTGGCCGTAAGGAAATAGTCGAGTATCTAAGGCAAAAAGCTAGACCTTATTTGTTCTCTAACTCGCTCGCACCGAGCATTGTTGCTGGATCACTAGCAGCCATCAAGATCGCCAACAGCGCTGAGGGGATTTCACTTAGAAGCAAATTACATGAGAATGCCAAATACTTCCGCAAGAAAATGAGTGATGCAGGCTTTGAATTACTTGAAGGCGAACACCCAATCATTCCAGTGATGTTTGGTGAAGCCCAGTTGGCAGTGAATATCGCAAATCAAATGTTTGCAGACGGTGTTTATGTGACAGCGTTTAGCTATCCAGTAGTGCCAAAGGGGAAAGCAAGAATCAGGGTTCAGCTTTCAGCATCACACTCAGTGGAAGATATAGACAAGTGTGTTGCAGCATTTATTTCAGCACGAGAGAAGGTGCAGCCTTAATGGCAGAGAAAAAAGTTTCTGGTCCGCAGAGTTACTTCCCATCTATTGAAGCAAAGTATGGAAAGCCGATAAGTTTCTGGTTGAAAGAGCTCGCTAAGACCAAAGATCTCAAACACATGGAGCAAGTGGAATTTCTAAAGACCAAGCATCAAATTGGCCATGGTCACGCTAATGCCCTAGTTGCATATTTCCGAGCAGGCAGTAAATGAAGCGGCTAAAAAGAGTTAAACCCGGCACTTGGGTTATCGCTGGTTTTATTGCTTTCTTTGCTCTCATCGGCGCATTGATGACTGCAAACTACATCGCCAGCCAACCGATCAAACGCGAAGTTGCGATTGGACTATACAACGATAAAAATCCGAACCGCAAAGTAAATCAGCGAATTGAATTGGCGGTCAAGCTAGATCTAAAAGACAAAAGTTCTGATAAGTACCCAATTCAGTTAGAGGGTAAAGCAGGAGGAGACTGGCAAGTGATCAAGAAATACACTGCCACCAGCCCTGATAACACTGTGGTCTTTAGAGTTACGCCAACAAAAGTTGGCGAAATCACCTATCGAGCTGAAGTGGCAACACCCAGCGGCACTTTGATCTCTAACGAGCTCGTCCTGAACATAACCAACTGAATTAGACTTAGGGCTATGCCCATGAAAGTAAGCGTTATTGGACTTGGTTATCTAGGTGCCACGCATTCGGTAGCGATGTCCAAACTCGGACACCGGGTTGTGGGCATTGAGCAGAATCCCGCTAAGTTAGCCGAATTACAAAAAGGTAATGCGGGCTTTTTTGAACCAGGCCTAGATCAGGCTCTCGCTGAAGAACTAAAAAGCGGTCGACTTAGCTTTCAATCAGGCCACGATCAAACCAGCGCTGATGCCGATATCCACTTTCTCTGTGTGGGAACACCGCAATCGCAGGGCTCTTTAGCAGCCGACACCTCTTACCTTTACTCTGCGATAACTGATCTAGCTCCAGTACTAAAGCCGGATTCAGTTGTGGTTGGTAAATCGACAGTCCCGGTTGGCACAGCCAAGTTACTGACAGATAAGTTATCTGAGCTAGCTGGCTTTAGTGCCCAGTTGGCTTGGAATCCAGAATTTCTTCGTGAGGGAACCGCGCTAAGTGATTCACTGAGGCCAGATCGCATTGTTATCGGGGTAGCCAGTGACTTAGCAGAGGCTAAGCTTCGCGAAGTATACGAACCGATGATTGCCTCTGGTGTTCCGATAATTGTTACCGATCTTCCCACTTCCGAACTAGTCAAGTCGGCTGCTAACGCGTTTTTAGCAACCAAGATAAGTTTCATAAACGCCATGGCAGAAATCGCAGAAGTGAGCGGAGCTGATGCAAACCAGCTGGCTACCGCTATCGGTTACGACGAGAGAATCGGGAATAAGTTTTTACGCAACGGCGTTGGTTTCGGTGGCGGATGTTTACCGAAGGATATTCGTGCATTGATGGCTAGAGCCGAAGAGTTAGGCGTGGGCCAAGCAGTTGCATATCTAAAAGAGATAGACAATATAAATCTGCGCAGGAGAGTTCGCGTAATCGATTTACTCAAAAAAGAATTAGGCGAACTATCGGGCAAAAAAGTTTTAGTTTTAGGAGCTGCATTTAAACCCGACAGTGACGATGTTCGGGATTCACCGGCTCTAGATATTGCACTTCTTGCCCTTGAAGCCGGTGCAAATGTGTTAGTTCACGATCCGATTGCCCTAGCCGGCGTCAACAAGAAGCACCCGGAGTTGGCAACAGAAAAAGACTTGCTAACTGCATTAAATAATGCCGATGCGATTGTTCTAGCGACGGAGTGGAAAGAGTATCGGGAATTAGATCCGATGCTGATTGCCGATAAAGTAAAAAGAAAATTTATCATCGACGGTAGAAATGTTTTGAATAGAGAGATCTGGCAGGCAGCAGGATTCGAAATAGTCAGCTTAGGTAAGGGCTAATGGAAATCATCGGTCACTACATCAACGGCAAATCGGTAGCTGGTTCAGGAAATCGAGTTGGCGATGTCTATAACCCAGCGCTGGGTAAAGTAATCCGTCAGGTTAGCTTTGCTGAAACCAAGGATGCGGATACCGCTATAAATGCAGCCAATGATGTTTTT